>NZ_JADEWJ010000074.1:0-14744 GCF_015207725.1 Synechocystis sp. LEGE 06083 | reverse complement strand
GGCCTTGATGATGGGCTCCCATGGCAAAGAACTATTTTTGTCGTTTAATCTTTACCATTATAGCTAATTCAATTAAGAGTGCTGGCAGAGCAACAGACCAAAAAGCTCTTGACACAAGCCTCACAGAAAGTGACACCATCTCAATCTTATTTTTACTAGTTATACATACCCATAATTTCATAGCCAGAATCGACGTAGATAATTTGCCCGGTAATGCCACTGGATAGGTCACTGGCCAGGAACGCCGCCGTGTTGCCCACTTCCGTTTGGGTGACGGTGCGTTTCAATGGTGCCACCTCTTCCACATTGTGAATCATATCCAAAATACCCCCTACGGCCGAAGAAGCCAGGGTCCGGATGGGACCAGCGGAAATACCGTTAACGCGGATATTTTGGGGGCCCAATTCCGCCGCTAGATAGCGCACAGTCATTTCTAGGCCAGCCTTAGCAACCCCCATCAGATTGTAGTTGGGAATGACTTTCACACCGCCGAAATAGGTCAGGGTGATGATGCTACCGCCATTGGTCATTAGGGGTTTTGCGCCCCGGGCCAAACGACCAAGGGAATAGGTACTAATTTCCATCGCTTGGCTAAAGGCTTCCTTGGGAATGTCGGTGTAATTCCCCGTTAAACCAGACTTGTCCGCAAAGGCCAAACAATGGATTAAAATGTCGAGTTTGCCCCATTTTTCCTTCACCGTATTGAACAGGGCATCTACCTGGGCATCGTCCTGTACATCCCCCGGCAACACAAGGGTGGGGTGCAAGGGCTCGGTCAACTCCCGCACTTTCTTTTCAAATCTGCCTTTGTCGTCCGGAAGATAACTAACGCCAATTTCAGCCCCGGCGCGGTGTAGTTGTTGGGCAATGCCCCAGGCAATGGAACGATTATTGGCGATGCCGGTAACAAAAGCGTGTTTGCCGCTGAGATCTAACATAAAATTTTCCCTGGGGATGCTCAAATGTGGTAATTGCTCAAAAACTAGTCCGGGGAGCCATCAACCCCAATCTTTCAATATACCCCCCAGTCCGTACTTCCAAGAAGCCCATCGGGGTAGGGCGCACTATCCAGGTAATCCATTGCGGTCTGAACCTGGGACGTTACCGTTTTTCTGAAGTTCTTCCGCCCGGTGGGGAATCGTTTTAATGATCTGATCCCGGAGAATCTGCCCATCCTGGAAAGAAATAATCCGTTCTCCGTGGCTGGCCACATCGGCTTCGTGGGTCACCACCACAATGGTGATGCCTGTGCTGTGCAACTGGGAAAAAATAGCCAACACTTCCTCGGTGGTGTGGGAATCCAACGCCCCAGTGGGTTCATCGGCCAGCAGCAATAACGGTTCGTTAACAATGGCCCTGGCGATCGCCACCCGTTGTTGTTGTCCGCCGGATAATTGATTGGGACGGTTATGTAGCCTTTGGCTGAGCCCTACCCTAACCAAGGCGGCGATGGCCTTTTCTTTTCTGGTTTCCGCCGGTATGCCCGCATAAATCATCGGTAACATGACATTTTCCAGGGCGGTCATCTGGGGTAACAGATAAAATTGCTGAAACACAAAGCCAATTTTGCGATTGCGAATTTTGGCTAACTGGTCAGCACTTAAACCGGACACATCCTCCCCGTCCAAGAAATAATGGCCTAGGGTGGGGCGGTCTAGGCAACCAATAATATTCATCATGGTGGACTTACCCGATCCAGAGGCCCCCATAATGGCGCAGTAACTACCCTTGGCAATGGTCAAACTGACATCAGCCAAAGCTTTGACTTCCGTTTCCCCTGCCCCATAAATTTTGGATACTCCCTCTAGGCGCAGCAGCACATCCCCTTGGGAAGAATTTTGGCGATCGCCCTTGCTGGCCGGGGAGTAGGTCATTAACGGATTTGAATCAAGCATGGAGGCTATCTAGAGCGAACGGCAGACAACAAGGATATTAGTCGTGTCTATTATGATAACGACTTTGATGTTCTAGAATTTTCATAGGGGACTGCATAGTAACAGGAACAATGGACGATCAATAATTAGCTAGTAGTTATTGGTTTGTGATCACTCCCCCCAACTGATCTTGACAAATTCTGACTTTTGCTTGGAGAAAACACCATGCGCTTCCCTTGGCTATTAATTCTCAGTTTTTTTTTCTTTCCTGCCCCGCCTATGGCCAAGCAGAAGTAGAAGTACTTGATAGTGCCCTTGGGGAGTTAGAAATAGGGGATTTAAGCTCGGACAATGGTGTAATTTTTGACCTTTATCCCCTCCAGCTAACGGCGGATCAGCCCGTATTAATTTACCTAGAAAGCCAGGATTTTGACCCCTATTTAATCTTGATGGATGGAGAGGGTAATAAGTTAGCAGAAAATGATGATTTATATGACACTAATGCGGGTATTTTAATCAATCAAGTCGATCCCCAAGGATATGGGATAGTAGTTACCAGCAATAAGCCAGGGGTAACGGGCAAATATCAACTAAAAATCATTCTGCCCGATGCCAAACAATTAATTGAAATTCAGGGGCACCAATCCCTCATTCAAGCCCAGGCCATGATGGATGAAGGTTCCAAAGAGTCGTTACTGCAGGCGATTGAATTATTTACCCAGGGTGTGGAATTTTATCAGCAAATAGGCATTATTAATCGAGAAATGGTATTTGCCCTCAATCGTTTAGGCACCATTTATTCTGACTTTGGGGAAAACTCCCAAGCCCTGGAATATTATCAACAGGCCGTTCCTTTAGCTCAACAGTTGGGAGACAAAGCTCTAGAGGGAGCTACCCTAAATAATATTGGCAGTATTTACAACGCCTTGGCAGATCGAAAAACGGCCATTGATTATTACCAACAAGCTCTAGTTTTAATCCGTCAAGCCGGGGATAAAACGGAAGAAATGACCACCATTAATAACCTGGGGGTAGCCTACGATAACCTAGGGGAAAGCGAGAAAGCTTTGCAATATTATGCTGAAGCCCTTGCCCTCGGAAAAGAGCTCAATGATTTAAAAATGGTGGGTACTACCCTCAGCAATATTGGTTTAGCCTATAACAATTTGGGGGAAAGGGAGAAGGCGTTGGAATATTACCAAGAGGCCCTGACCATATCCCGTTCCGTCAGCGATCGCCAGGGGGAAGCGGTGCGGTTAAATAACATTGCCTTGGTGTACGACGGCTTTGGAGAAAAGGATCGGGCTCTGGAACATTACATTCAATCTTTAGTGATTGCAGAGGCGGTGGGAGACCAATCTCTCCAGGGTTCAGTCATTAGTAATATCGCCTTAGTGCTGGATGGGTTGGGGCAAAAAGCCCAGGCCCTAGAATATTATCAACAGGCCTTAGAATTAGCCCGATTAGTAGGCGATCGCTCCGGGGAGGGGGTGCGGTTAAATAATATTGCTTTGCTCTACGACAGCATTGGCGAAAAAGACCAAGCTTTGACCTATTATCGACAGGCGCTCCAGTTGGCCCAGGACACTGGCGATCGCCTGGTGGAAGGAGCCATTTTAAGTAACATCGGCTATGTGTATGACGGCTTGGGACAACTAGACCGGGCCATGGACTATTATCAGCGGGCTTTGGCGCTCCGTCGAGAGATTAAAGACCGGGATGGAGAAGCTTTAACTTTGAATAATATTGGTACGATTTACTATGCCCGCGAGGATTATGGCCAAGCATTGAATTACTACGAACAGGCTTTGACCCTCAGTCGAGCAGTGAAAAATGTGGGGCTAGAAGCAACTATTTTAAGCAATATTGGTTATGTGGAATTTGATCAGAAAAAATACGACAAATCCACTTTATTTTTAACCCAAGCGATTGATTTATTTGAATCAATTAACAGTGAAGATTTAAGTGATGAATTGAAGGTTTCCTACTTTGATACCTATCTGTACAATTATTTTCGTCTCCAGGAGAGTTTAATTGCCCAAAATCAACCGGCTGTAGCCCTAGAAATTGCTGAGCGGGGCCGGGCCAGGGCTTTAGTAGAACTGCTCAATAAACGTTTTGCCAGGGACGCCGATTTTATCCCCACCGAAAAACCCAATATTGCCGCCCTGAAAAAAATCGCTGGCGATCGCCAAAGTACCCTAGTGACCTATGCCCTCATTCCCACCAAAGAGCTGGCCTCCCCCGTCAAACTTTACGTCTATGTCATTGCCCCCGATGGCACCATGGCATTCCGCCAGATGGACTTTAACCAAGATTTAAATGACGTAGATTTTGTGCAATTACTCCAAACCACCAGGCAATCCGTCACCAGGCGATCGTCTTCCAACATCATTGCCCGCCGCACCGCCCAGGAAGCCAGTACCTCCCTCCAACAACTGCACCAAATTCTGATCGACCCCATTGCCGACCTGTTGCCTAGCAATGCCGATGCCCCCGTCATTTTTATTCCCCAGGGCCCTCTTTTTGGCATTCCCTTTCCCGCTCTCCAGGATAGTAATGGTGAGTATTTGATTGATAAACACACCATCCTTACTGCCCCTTCTATCCAAGTGTTGGCCCAAACCGCTCAACAAAAGCAACGACTTAATCAGCAGGCATTAAATTTGACCCCGGCCCTAGTGGTGGGTAATCCCTATCCCTACCCTGACAACCTCAATGACCTAGAAAACGCCGCCAATGAAGCTAAACAAATTGGTCAATTGTTAGGGGTGCAACCCCTCATTGGTAAACAGGCCAGGGAGGAAACGGTATTGGCCCAAATGCCCCAGGCTGGAGTGTTGCATTTTGCCACCCATGCCAGCTTTGACGAGCAAAATGGTTTGGAAAGTGCTATTTATCTAACGGCGGAACCAGGGCAAGGCAAGGATGATTTACTGAGCACTCCAGGGCGCATCACAGCAGCAGAAATTTTTGATCATTTTGAAACTAATCCCCTCCATGCGGACATTGCCATCCTCAGTGCCTGTGACACAGGGCAGGGGGAAATTACCGGCGATGGGGTGATCGGCCTTTCCCGTTCCCTAATTGCGGCAGGGGTACCCAGTATTTTGGTTAGCCTCTGGAGTGTGGATGATGCTTCCACAGAAAAGTTGATGACCCAGTTTTACCAACAATGGCAACAGCAAGGATTAGGTAAAGCGGCCGCTCTCCGCCAAGCCATGCTCCAACTTAAGGAAGAGTATCCCGAACCCTATTATTGGGGCGCTTTTACCCTGATCGGGGAAGCAGACTAATCTTTTTTCTCCCCTAAGAAAGTTAATCTAGCGTCAAACCAACTTTTAAGGAACATTTGGCCAATTTAATTAAATTAAATTTCCATCTGCAGGTATTTAGCCACCGTCTGCACGTCCTTATCCCCCCGACCGGAGCAATTGATCACAATCCGTTCGCCATTTTTCAGTTGGGGACAGAGGGTTTCTAAATAAGCAAAGGCATGGGCCGTTTCCAGGGCTGGAATAATGCCCTCCAATTCCGATAACCTCTGCAAAGCGGCGATCGCCTCTTGGTCGGTGACACTGTAATATTCCGCCCGTCCCGCATCTTTGAGGTAACTATGCTCAGGGCCCACACCAGGGTAATCCAGTCCCGCACTGATGGAATGGGCTTCGGTAACCTGACCTTCCGTATCCTGCAACAAATAACTCATGGCCCCGTGTAATACTCCCGGTTTACCCATGGTTAAAGTGGCCGCGTGTTTACCGGAGACAATGCTTTCCCCCGCCGCTTCGATGCCAATCATTCTGACTTCCGGATCATCGATGAAGTCATAGAACAGCCCCATGGCATTGGAGCCTCCCCCCACACAGGCCAACAGCACGTCCGGTAAGCCCCCCCATTTTTCTAAGGATTGTTGCCGGGTTTCCTGGCCAATGACCCGATGAAAATCCCGCACCATCATGGGGTACGGATGGGGCCCCGCCACGGAACCGAGAATGTAGTGGGTGGTTTCCACATTGGTAACCCAATCCCGAATCGCTTCAGAAGTAGCATCTTTGAGGGTACCTGTGCCCGCCGTCACTGGTTGCACCCTGGCCCCCAGCAAATTCATCCGAAAAACATTTAATTTTTGCCGCTCCATATCCTGCACCCCCATGTAGATGATGCATTCCAAGCCAAAGCGGGCACACACCGTAGCCGTGGCCACCCCATGCTGACCAGCGCCGGTTTCGGCAATGATCCGTTTTTTGCCCATGCGTTTAGCCAACAGAACTTGGCCAAGGGCATTATTGATTTTGTGAGCCCCCGTGTGGTTCAAATCTTCCCGCTTGAGGTATATCAAGGGATGGGTACCGTCGGGACGGGCATAATGGGCACTTAACCGTTCCGCAAAATACAGAGGGGAAGAACGGCCCACATAATCCTTCAGTAACCCTGCCAATTCTTCCTGGAAGGAACTCTCCGCCCGATAACGATAGTAGGCTTCCTCCAACTCTGTCAGAGCAGGCATGAGGGTTTCGGGCACGTATTTACCACCGTAGTTACCAAAACGCCCCAAGGCATCGGGGTATTGGGGGGGGGGGGGAGAAGGGGGGGAAGGGATGTTCACGGACGGTCAGGAAAGGGAATGGGGAAAATGGGGGGGATTGGTTAGGCCATTGCATTAATATTCTCAGCCAATGGCCTGGTAACCTTCTAGCGAGCAATGGGGGTTGAACCCCTACAACCAATTAAAGAGGGTCACTGGCGGAAGGCCGACGGTTAATCACTTGGTCAATCAGGCCGTATTCCTTGGATTCCTCAGCGGACATAAAGAAATCCCGTTCCGTATCAGAGGTGATTTCCTCCAGGGACTTGCCGGTGTGGTTGGCCAAATGTTGGTTGAGTAGTGCTTTGAGATAAAGAATTTCCTTGGCTTGAATTTCAATATCCGTGGCTTGCCCCTGGGCTCCCCCTAGGGGTTGGTGAATCATAATGCGGGAGTTGGGCAGACTCATGCGCTTACCTTTGGCTCCGGCACTGAGGAGAAAAGCCCCCATGCTGGCCGCTAAGCCGATGCAGATGGTGCAGACATCGGGACGGATTTGGTTCATGGTGTCGAAAATTCCTAGCCCTGCCGACACCGATCCCCCAGGGGAGTTGATGTAGAGATAAATGTCCTTTTCCGGATCTTCCGCTTCTAAAAATAGCAGTTGGGCAACAACTAAATTGGCATTCTCGTCCCGGACTTCTTGCCCCAGGAAGACAATCCGCTCCCGGAGTAGGCGGGAATAAATATCAAAGGCGCGATCGCCACGCCCAGACGTTTCAATGACGGTTGGAATCATGGAGAGATGGTGTTGTTACCGTAGTATTCTTCCTAGATTGTGCCATATTCTCCGCGCCTAGGGGTTGGGGCCAGGGGATTAGGCTTGGCTAACAACTTGATGGTGTAGATATTCCAACAATTGGACTAGGACTGCGCCCATGGGGGCAAATCTCGTCTGGTCAGCCGTCAAAATGGTGGCGGCATCCTGCACAAAGGGGCCGGGGATCAATTCCTCGGCACAATTATCCACCAACGCCTGAGCTGCTGTGGAGGTAGTTTCCAGATGGCATTGCAGACCGATGACCGATCGCCCAATTTGGAAAGCCTGATGCTGACAAGCTGCACTGGAGGCAATCAACTCGGCCCCTGGAGGTAAATCAAAGGTTTGGCCGTGCCAATGGAAAACTTCGGTGCTGGGGGGAAACTGGAATAAATCTAACTGTGGCTCACTCTGTTGCCCCATGATGGGAAACCAGCCAATTTCTTTGACTGCGTTGGGATAAACTTTGGCTCCCAGGGCATTGGCTATGAGTTGGGCCCCTAGACAAATACCCAGCATTGGTTTTCCAGCGGCGATCGCCTGACGGATGAATGCCTTCTCCTCTATCAACCAAGGATATTCCACTTCGTCGTTGACGCTCATGGGACCCCCTAGGACAATCAACAGGTCTATGGTCGCTAAGGGGGGAAAACCAGGGGAGGTAGACTGCTCGAATAAACAAGTCTGGCTGATGCTGTAGCCTTTAGTTCTCAACCAAGGCTCAATGGCACCAAGGTTTTCGAAGGGAACGTGCTGGAAAAAGTGAGCTTGCATATGGTAATTTTCTGAAAATATCCTGGAAATATTACGGAATTGCTCGAGCCGGTGCCAAGGAACGAAATTATTGATAATTAACTGGCGATCGATATGGTAACAGTAGCCGCAATCAACCAACTGCATTGATTTTAACCAGATCACCCCATTGGACAACGACATTAACGAGCTGATAAATCAACAGGAAATAACGTATATCTATGACCATTGAACTGTCCATTGTGATTCCAATGTACAACGAGGAAGATAACCTCGAGCATTTATTTGCCCGTTTGTTAGAAGTGCTGACTCCCCTCAAAATTACCTACGAAATTATTTGCGTTAACGACGGTAGTAAGGATAAAACCCTCAAGCAATTAATTGATTGTCATCAAAGTAATCCCCAAATCAAAATTGTTAATCTGTCCCGTAACTTTGGCAAAGAAATTGCCCTTTCTGCTGGTATTGATTACGCCCAGGGGAAGGCAGTTATTCCCATTGATGCCGACCTCCAGGACCCGCCAGAATTAATCCACGAACTAGTTAATAAATGGCGCGAAGGTTATGATATTGTCTATGCCACTCGCCGTTCACGCCAAGGGGAAACCTGGGTAAAACAATTCACTGCCAAAATGTTTTACAAAGTGATTGGCCGCATGACAGAAATTAAAATTCCCCCCAACACCGGCGACTTTCGTTTAATGGACCGCAAAGTAGTCAATGCTATTAAGCAACTACCGGAAAGAACTCGATTTATGAAAGGCTTATTTGCTTGGGTAGGCTATCGCCAAACTTTCGTTTTATTTGACCGGGAGCCCCGTTTCCAAGGCCAAACTAAATGGAATTACTGGAAACTCTGGAATTTTGCCCTGGACGGTATTTTTTCCTTTAGCTTGCTTCCCCTGAAAATTTGGACCTATCTGGGTTTAATTATCTCCCTGCTTTCCTTAGCCTATGCCAGTTTTTTGATTTTAAAAACCTTAATTGTTGGCACCGACGTACCGGGTTATGCTTCTTTGATGGTGGCAATTTTATTCCTTGGGGGAGTGCAACTAATTAGCCTGGGAGTAATTGGTGAATATTTGGGGCGAGTTTATGAAGAGGTTAAAGCTCGACCCTTGTATTTAGTTAGTGATCTTTGGGGGTTAGAATATCTGCAATTGGAAAGACTTAATTAAGCTGGAAGATAGGAGTTTTTCACGCCCATTGATTGCCCTGGGACTAACATTGGTGATCAACTAGTTTTACTTTGCAAATTCCCTTGGGGTAATTAATCTAATATACTGGTTATATCGAGGCTTGTTATAGGGCATTACTGTCCAGCCCAGAGCCTAGTTTTTAATTGTTTAACGTTCACTTCCCCTAACATCATCGTCCATGGTATCGATTCTGACCCAACTCAATGATCACTTTGCCCAAGCTCTGGGAGGTCAGTTTCCGCCCGATGTTCCCTTGCCCACTCCCCTGGTGGTGCCCGCTTCCAATCCTAAATTTGGCGATTTTCAATGCAACATTGCCCTGCCCCTGGCCAAGCAGTTGGGTCAACCGCCCCGGGCGATCGCCATGGAGGTTGTCGATAAAGTTAATTTAAGCGGAATTTGTGAACCATTAACCATCGCTGGGCCAGGTTTTATTAATCTCAAGCTATTGCCTGATTATCTGGGAGAACAATTAATTAAACTCCAACAGGACCAACAGTTGGGCGTGCCCCTAATCCAAGTTGAAGAAAGGGTGGTGGTGGATTTTTCGAGCCCCAACATTGCCAAGGAAATGCATGTGGGTCACCTCCGCTCTACCATCATTGGGGATTGTTTGGCACGGGTATTGGAATTGCGGGGCTATGACGTTTTGCGCCTCAACCATGTGGGGGATTGGGGCACCCAATTTGGCATGTTAATTACCTATTTAAAAGAGGTTTATCCAGAGGCATTGGTAACTGCCAACGCGTTAGACATTGGCGATCTAGTTACCTTTTACAAGCAAGCTAAACAAAGGTTTGATCAAGATGAACAATTCCGGGAAACGTCCCGCCAAGCCGTAGTTTCTCTCCAGGCTGGGGATGCAGAAAGCATCAAAGCATGGCAATTACTTTGTGATCAATCCCGCAGAGAATTTCAACTGATTTACGATTGTTTAGATATCGCCATTGAGGAACGGGGAGAGTCATTTTACAATCCCTTTTTACCCGGTGTAGTGGAACTATTGCAGGAAAAAGATTTACTGGTGGAAGATAACGGTGCCCAATGCGTTTTCCTCGACGGTTTCACCAATAAAGATGGCGATCGCCTGCCATTAATAGTGCAAAAATCCGACGGGGGCTATAACTACGCCACTACCGATTTAGCCGCTTTGAATTATCGCCTAACAACCGATGGGGCGCAGAAAATTATTTACGTCACCGATGCGGGGCAGGCCAACCATTTTGCCCAATTTTTTCAGGTAGCCCAAAAAGCTGACATTCTCACTGACCCCAGTCAAGTAGTCCATGTGCCGTTTGGCTTGGTTAAGGGGGAAGACGGCAAGAAACTGAAAACCAGGGCAGGGGACACCATTCGCCTAAAGGATTTGTTAACGGAAGCAGTCGCTCGGGCTAGACAGGACTTGGAAACTCGCTTAACAGCAGAAGAACGGCAAGAAACTGAAGCATTTAAGACCGAGGTGGCCCAACGGGTGGGCATTGGGGCAGTGAAATATGCCGACCTTAGTCAAAATCGCACCAGTGATTACGTTTTCAGTTTTGACAAAATGTTGGCTCTCCAGGGCAATACGGCGCCCTATATGCTCTATGCCTACGCCCGTATTCAGAGCATTAGTCGGGAAGGGGGCATTGATTTTGCCCAAATGGCCAGCGGTGAAATTGTTTTGACTGAACCAACGGAGTTAGTTTTGGCTAAAAGTCTTTTACAATTTGCTGACGTCATTGAAACGGTGGAAACTAGTTTATTGCCCAATCGTCTTTGCGATTATCTTTATGAATTAAGCAAAGTTTTTAATCGTTTTTATGAAAATTGTCCGGTGCTCAAGGCAAAGGATCCCCAGCGTCGTTCCCGTTTACTGCTTTGTGATCTCACCGCCAGAACTTTAAAATTAGGTCTGTCTTTATTGGGTATTCCGGTTTTAGACAGGATGTAAATATGGGAAAATAACTTCCCCATTTATTTACCAAAATCCTTTTGTTAGAATAGATTACACAGGTAAAAATACTTTGATTATTTTGAGTTAATAGTTATGGATATCAATTATCCTTTTGCCCAAGAACTAATTAAAGATCCCCAAGGAAACATTCAAAAAGTTGTGATTGATTTTGATGATTATCAAAAAATGCTTGAAAATCTTGAAGATAATCAACTGTTAGTTTTTATGCATAAAGTTAAAGATGAGACGCCTTTAAGCCATTCTGAAGCTCTAGCAGAATTAGAGAACTAATTTCGGTGGATGTTCAATACTTTCCTAGTTTTATCAAAGATTTAAAAAGACTAAAAAATTCTCCCCAATACGAGCTCATTAGGAGCTTAGTCTTTAATGAAATTCCCCAACTTGAACAAATCCAAAGTATTCCTAATGTCAAAAAACTCAAAGGAGAAGACAATGCTTATCGAATACGCCTAGGGGACTATAGAATTGGCTTTTATATTCAGAATGAGAGCATTATTTTGGCAAGAGTTATCCATCGTCGAAAATTTTATCGTTACTTTCCATGAATAATAATTCTTTGACTGATTTAGACCAGACCTTAGATATTATTAGTGCGATCCAAGAAGATTTAAATTATCAACAAGCCCAGGCTAGCTTGACGGCGATCGTCGAACAAATTGATCTTGATACTAGGGAAAAACAGGGACTGGAAAGGGAAATTGGTCACCTCTGTGCCATGCTAGAAAACCTCAACCAGGGACTAGTACAAATTGCGGCTTTTGGCTTGGTGGGAAGGGGCAAATCTTCCCTGCTCAATGCCCTTTTAGGAGAGCAAGTTTTCACCACAGGACCAATCCATGGCGTTACCCAGAGCCACCAGTCCGCTCCCTGGCAACTAACCCAAGCAGACGGTTTATCCACCGTTACCATTTCCGGTTGGGGTAATGCCCAATTACAATTAATTGATACACCGGGCATTGATGAAGTAAAGGGCAAAGAACGGGAACAATTGGCGATCGCCGTGGCCCAACAGGTGGATTTAATTTTGTTTGTCATTGCGGGGGACATTTCCCAGGTGGAATTCCAAGCTTTGTCCCAACTGCGAGCGGTGGGCAAACCAATGTTGTTAGTATTTAATAAAATTGATCAATATCCGGCGACAGATCAGCAATTGATTTACGAAAAAATTCGTGATGAACGAGTAAAAGAATTATTGTCCCCAGAGGAAATTATCTTAGTTTCCGCCAGTCCTTTGGTGACAGCATTGAGAGAAAATGCCCAGGGAAAATTGGAACGTTACCAATACAGGGGGGAAGCAAAAGTTGATAACCTACGCTTGAAAATCATTGATTTACTCCAACGGGAAGGGAAATCTTTAGTAGCTTTAAATACCTTGCTTTGTGCTGACAGTTTGAATGATAAATTAGTGCAACAAAAAATGCGCTTGCGGGATAGCCAAGCCAATAGCATTATTCAAAAAGCAGTGATGGTTAAGGCGGCGGCCATTGCCCTCAATCCGGTGACTGTGCTGGATTTATTCAGTGGGGCGGTGGTGGATGTGGCCCTGATTATTTCCCTCTCCAAGCTGTACGGCTTGCCCATGACCCAAACGACAGCGATCGCCCTGTTGCAAAAAATTGGGGTGAGCATGGGGGGCATCACGGCCAGCGAATTTTTGGCCGGATTGGGACTCAGTTCCCTCAAAGGGTTACTTGGTCTAACGGTGCCGTTAACGGGGGGATTGGCCCTGGCCCCTTATATTTCCGTGGCCCTCACCCAAGCTAGCGTGGCTGGAGTGTCCACCTTGGCGATCGGTCAAGTGACCAAAACCTACCTAGCCAACGGCGCTGCCTGGGGAGAAACGGGGCCCCGGACGGTGGTGCGAGACATCCTCAATTCTTTGGATCAAAATTCCGTTATGGCCCGCATTAAGCAAGAACTGCAGGGGAAATTAACGCCAGAAAGAATTGTATCCCCCTCTTCTTGACCGCAGTTGCAGAAGAAAAAGAAGGAAAGCAATCATCCCCAAGGTTGATAAACTGAGATATTACAAGAGTTATTGATACTTTTAGGGTTTTGCTTTGCCCCCGGTTGTTGTAGCTCCGCTGTCCCGCCAGTTCGATTAAATTTTATCTGTATTAAAATTCCCCCTGCTATGCTCTCCACTGAAATGCCCCGTACGACCACCGGAAGTACATTGTTAAAAACCCCGGCCTCTCCCTCCCCCAACCAAAATCTTTTACCTCTGACCGCCGTAATCAATAAAAACGGTGAACTGGAAATTGGTGGTTGCTCCGTCACGGCTTTGGTGGAACAGTTTGGCTCTCCCCTCTACATTTTGGATGAAACCACCCTCCGGCAAGCGGCCCAACAATATCGTCAATCTTTCCAAACCCACTATCCTGGCCCCAGTCAAGTAATCTACGCTTCCAAAGCTTGGAGTTGTTTAGCCGTAGTGGCGATCGCCGCCCAGGAAGGTTTGGGGTTCGATGTGGTATCCGGCGGAGAATTATTCACCACGGTTTCAGCCCTGAAGCAATTGGGTTGGGACGAAACTGAGATTGCAGAAAAAATTTACTTCCACGGCAATAACAAATCGGTGCAGGAACTCCAAGAGGCGATCGCTGTTAATTGCACCATCATTGTCGACAACTGGCTGGAATTAGAAACCCTGAGCAAATTGGCGGCCAACTCAGGGGAGCCGGTAAAAATCATGTTGCGCCTCACCCCCGGCATCGAATGCCACACCCATGAATATATTAAAACTGGACATTTAGACAGCAAATTTGGCTTTGATCCCACCCAGCTAGAAGCGGTTTTCACCTACATTGCCCAACAGCCCGCACTCCATTGCCTCGGACTCCATGCCCACATCGGCTCCCAAATTTTTGAGCGCCAACCCCACCAAGACTTAGGGGAAGTGCTGGTGCAATGGTTTGCCAAAGGTTTAACCTACGGCCTGCCCCTGACGGAACTCAACATCGGCGGTGGCCTAGGAATTTGCTACACCGAAAGTGATGATCCCCCCAGCATTGAAGAATGGGCCCAAGCGGCGGCCCTCTCCGTAGCCAAGGCCTGCGATCACCATAATGTCCCTTATCCCAAACTCATTGCTGAGCCGGGACGTTCCCTAGTGGGGTCTGCCTGTGTAACGGCCTATCGGGTGGGTGGGCGCAAAGTCGTGCCCAATATCCGCACCTACATTGCCGTCGATGGCGGCATGTCCGATAATCCCCGCCCCATCACCTACCAATCGGTGTACCGCGTTGCCCTAGCTAACCGCATGAACGATGAGCTAAGCGAAACTGTCACCGTGGCCGGGAAACATTGTGAGTCCGGCGATATTCTCGTTAAGGATGTGGCCCTACCCGCTGCTGAGCCAGGGGACATTCTAGTGGTCACCGCCACCGGAGCCTATAACTACAGCATGGCTTCCAACTACAACCGTTTAGGTCGCCCAGCCGCTGTACTAGTAAGCCAAGGGGAAGCAAACCTGATTCTGCAACGGGAAACCTACACCGACCTATTGCGCCAGGATTGTTTACCCAACCGTCTACTTTCCTAAATTTCTCCCCACCCCCACCCTAACGACCATCTCCCCTTACCCATGTCGGGCTTTCCCCCGGATTTTGTC
>NZ_JADEWJ010000429.1:0-1664 GCF_015207725.1 Synechocystis sp. LEGE 06083 | reverse complement strand
GAACGGCAGGCGATCGCCGATGTGGAAGCGGCCCAAAGGAGGTTACAACAGCTTAAACAAGCCCGCAGCTCCGATGTGGAAAGGTTAACGGCGGAGGTGGATGCCCAACGGCAAAATTTAAACCGTTTACGGGCGGGGGAAAGGCCCGAAAGCATTGCCCAAGCTCGGGCCCGGGTGGGGCAAGCCCTGGCCAGCGTCAAAACCTTGCAAGCCCGCCTAGGTAAGTCGGAAATTACCGCTCCCTTTGCGGGGATAGTGGGCTATATTCCAGTGAAATTGGGGGATTACGTCCAGGCCAATGATGATTTGACTCATTTGACCGAAAATCAACAGTTGGATCTAAATTTAGCAGTGCCCCTCGCCCAAGCGCCCCGGTTACGCCCCGGTCTGACCGTGGAAATCCTCAATAGCGAAGAAACGGCGATCGCCAGGGGGCAAATTAGTTTTGTCTCCCCCGATGTGGACAATGATGGCCAGAGTGTATTAGCCAGGGCCACCTTCAGCAACCAAGACCAAAAACTGCTCAACAATCAGTTAGTGCAGGCCCGCATTATTTGGGAGCAAGACACGGGGCTAGTGGTGCCCACCGTGGCCATCACCCGCATTGGCGGAGAAAGTTTTGTTTACGTAGTCCAAGAAAAGGAAAACGAGCAAACCGGGGAGCCAGGCTTAGTAGCTCAACAAAAAGCCGTTAACCTGGGCAGTATCCAGGGCAGTAATTACCAAGTTTTGTCGGGGTTGGAACCGGGGGATAAGGTCATCACTGCGGGGCTATTGAGGGTGCAGGACGGAGCTCCCATCCAGCCAGCACCAGCAGAAGGCTCATCCAATCCAACCCCCTAGACACATCGTTAAGACCCATCTTTTTTGCTTAGTATGATTGCCCCAGATTCATCCCCCCGTTCTTTGGAAATTGCCCCGGTACTCCAGCAAAAACTCTTTTACCGAGGACGCAAATTTAACTTTGATGTCAGTCGGAGGCAGTTACCCAATGGCGTGGTAGGGGACTGGGAATTAATCCAACACCCAGGGGGTGCCCTAGTAGTGCCTATTACCAACGAAGGTCAGTTGGTGCTAGTGCGGCAATATCGTTTCGCCTTGGCGGCGCGGCTGTTGGAATTTCCGGCGGGCACCGTAGAAGTAGGGGAAAATCCAGCGGCAACCATTAGGCGGGAATTGGAAGAAGAAGCGGGTTACCGGGGCCATACCTGGCAGACCATTGGTCAATTTCCCCTCGCTCCGGGCTACTCCGACGAAATTATCTATGCCTATCTGGCCACAGACCTAAAAAAGTTACCCAATCCACCGGCCCAGGACGAAGATGAAGACATTGAAGTGGTGTTAATGACATTTGACCAGTTTGAAGCGGCGATCGCCAAAGGGGAAATGGTTGACGCTAAATCCATTGCTAGTTATTTCTGGATGCGCCATTTGCTTTGAAAAAACTAAAATAAACGACGTTTGGCCGGGGAAGACTTGGGCGGAGTAGTGGCAGATTTTTTAACCGGCTTGGGTGTACTGGTTTTGGGTTTAGGCGTTGACTTCCCAGTGGGTTTGCCTGAGCTTGGCCGTCGTTGCATCTGCCCCAGGTCAGTGGCTTTTTCCAAAACTAGTTCATTGCCCTGGAGAGTTGCTTCCATATCCCAAAAACGCCGGAGGGGACG
>NZ_JADEWJ010000073.1:0-14817 GCF_015207725.1 Synechocystis sp. LEGE 06083 | reverse complement strand
TATAAGAGAAAGACCTTCTAGTTTGCCCTCCAGTTTCCCAGCAATTTTACCTTCTTCTAAAATTTCCTGATAGACAGCGGATTCCTTCATAATTTCACTCCTTAAAATTGTCTTGATAAGCTCAGGGGCCAGCAGAATTCCTCCAAAAACCGAGGTTGCTGCCATGAGATTGGCCTTAACCCGATTATCCTCAATCCGCTCCAACGCAGTCGCTACTTCCCTCAATTTTAATCTAGGGTCAGAGGTCTGCGTCAATACCGCTAGGGGCAATAGCCCTGGACTTTGGAGAAATGTCTCCGAGGGTTGCTCCCAAAGCCGAATCGCTTGGTAACGGTGGACGGTCTCTCCCAACTGAAAACTTTCCTGATAAACCAAGTCATTATTACTACGTTTCAGGTAGATGACAAATTGGTGCATCGTCTTCTGGGGGAAACGGCGGTAAACCCTTACCCGATAGTCCAACATCCGAAAGCCCATGGTTAGGTCAGGCTCCGTTTGGAATTCCAGATGCAACACCAAGTCTTCCGATTGCTCCAAAATCAGGGAATCAGCCCGAATTGGCTCCAAAGATAGTTCCGTGGGACTGAGCTTGGTCAATTTGATTGGTCGTCCCAACAACCACGCGGCATAGTCTTCGGAAAAGGATTCAGCGAGGAATTTGCAGAGATTGTCAAACATATCCAAGTTCTATTGGTAATCTCCTAGAGATCCGCCAGGCGATCGCCAGAAAATTGGCAAAAATTTAATGAAGTTAGGCGGGGAAAAGCTCAGGTTAAAGAACTTATTCCCATTGATAGAGCCCAATCTCTGACTGCTATAACGAAAATCTCAAAAAAAATTCTCAAAAGTTTACAAAGTTTAATATAATCGGAGGAAGATCACTAGGTATTTATTCTCATTACCATGTTGGAACACTTCCCCTGGCTGACAACGATGATTGCCCTGCCGTTAGTCGCCGCCCTCTTCATTCCGTTAATTCCCGACAAAGACGGGAAACAAGTCCGCTGGTATGCCCTTGGTGTGGGTCTAGCGGATTTTGTTTTGATGAGCTACGTTTTTTGGACTAACTACGACATCAGCAATACCGGTTTTCAGCTCCAGGAAAAATTTAGCTGGATTCCCCAATTTGGGCTCAGTTGGAGTGTTTCCGTGGATGGTATCTCCATGCCCCTAGTGTTACTAGCCGGACTGGTTACCACCCTTTCCATCTTTGCCGCCTGGCAGGTGGACCATAAGCCCCGCCTCTTCTACTTCCTAATGTTGGTGCTTTATGCAGCCCAGATTGGGGTGTTCGTGGCCCAGGACATGCTCCTACTGTTCATCATGTGGGAACTGGAATTGGTGCCGGTTTACCTCCTAGTTTGCATCTGGGGTGGCCAAAAACGGCAGTATGCCGCCATGAAGTTTTTGCTCTACACCGCCGCCGCCTCCGTATTCATTTTGGTTGCCGCCCTGGGCTTAGCTTTCTACGGTGATGTAACCACCTTTGACATTGCGGAATTGGGTCTGAAAGATTACCCGATCGCCTTAGAACTGTTTTTATACGCCGGTTTACTGATTGCCTTTGGCGTTAAATTAGCCATTTTCCCTTTCCATACCTGGTTACCCGATGCCCACGGTGAAGCCTCTGCCCCTGTATCCATGATTTTGGCCGGGGTACTGCTGAAAATGGGCGGTTACGGTCTCATCCGTCTCAACCTCGGCTTGTTGGAAGATGCCCACGTTTACTTTGCGCCGATCCTAGTCATTCTTGGAGTGGTGAACATCATCTACGGTGGTTTTTCCTCCTTTGCCCAGGACAACATGAAACGCCGCCTGGCCTACTCCTCTGTTTCCCACATGGGCTTTGTTCTGCTCGGTATTGCTTCCTTCACCGACTTGGGCATCAGTGGAGCCATGTTGCAAATGCTCTCCCACGGTTTAATCGCCGCCGTCCTCTTCTTCCTGGCTGGGGTTACCTACGACCGGACCCACACCCTTTCCTTGGCCCAGATGGGGAATATTGGCAAAGTAATGCCGACGGTTTTTGCCCTCTTCACCATGGGCGCCATGGCATCCCTCGCCCTCCCCGGCATGAGTGGTTTTGTCAGCGAATTAACTGTCTTTGTCGGAGTGAGCTCCAGCGACATTTACAGCACCCCCTTCAAAACAGTGACGGTTTTCCTCGCTGCTGTGGGTTTGGTGCTCACCCCCATTTACCTGTTGTCCATGTTGCGCCAACTATTCTATGGCAACAACATTCCCCCTTCCTGCAATCTGGAACAGGATGGCCTTTCCCCTAATTCCGACCAAGAAGCGGTTTGTTTTGGCACCAGTTGTGTACTCCCCGGCAATGCCATCTATGACGATGCCCGTCCCCGGGAGGTCTTCATTGCCGCTTGCTTCCTCTTGCCGATTATTGGAGTGGGTCTTTATCCCAAATTAGCTACCCAGGTTTACGATGCCACCACGGTAGCGGTGAACAGCCAAGTGCGCCAATCCTACGTGCAAATTGCCGAAACCAATCCCCGGGTTTATGCGGAAGCGTTAACTGCGCCCCACATTCCCACCACGGACTTTGCCACGGTTAAAGTTCAACCCTAGTGATCTAGTCTTTTGAGTTAATTAGACTACTGCGTGATTTTCTTAAATAAAAAGGAGTGGGGGCAATGAATCTCCTACTCCCTTTTTTTTGTTTACAAATCTGAACGCTGCCAATATCGGGCACAAAGTAAGGTAGACATTACCAACATTGCCACTCCTAGCCCAGCTTGAATCTGGCTGGATTGAGTTGACCAATAACGGGTAAAAATATCCCCCGCCAGACCGACACAACCAAAATATAGACCGATACCCACACCGGTCTGATTACCCTGGAGGATTTGTAGCAGTAATGGGATTAGTCCATTGTTTAAAATGCTCGACCCCAATAACCAGGAGAAGGCGATCGCCGGTAGCCAAAAGCCATTGAGCAAACAGGATAAGGTCAGCACCAGAAGCCCCAAGGCAGTGGTTAGGGATGCCACTGGATGACCTATTTTGCGAATCAACCAGCCCATGGGCAGGGCCATTAATGCCAGCAGCAGTTGCAAACCCATGAAGCCATTATTAATCCCCTCCAATTGTTTCGTTAAAACCAGCATTAAGACCCTAGTGCCCCAGGTAGTGCCAATGGCGAAGAGAGCAATATTGACCATGGCAATCCAAGGGAAAGCTTTAACCGTTGCCGGGCTTGGTTCTGCGTTTTCGTTAGTCGGTGGCAAAACTCGACTTAAAAATAGACTGGCCCCTAATAACACCACCGAACCAAGTAAAAAAGCCGGTAAACTACCCAAACTCAATAACCACTGACCCATGGGTTTCCGAAAGGCGGCAAATAGGCCACCCACCAAACTCAAAATTCCCATGGCCAAAGGCAGTTGATTAACAGGGGCACATTGACCAATCAGCACCATGGTGGGACTACGGAATAGGGTCATGGCCACGGCCCAGGCGATCGCCAATGCCGGTAGTAAGAACCGAGCTACGTTGGCAAGGGGCAGGAAAAATACCAGGGGAATTAGGAGGAAAAAACCGGCGGCGAGAATCACTCCCAAAGAAATTAGCGGCAATCTGGTGCCTAAAGTCCGCTGTTGGCGATCGCTCAGAGCACCAAATAGGGGTTCCATCACCACCCCTAAAACCATCTCAAATGTTAGCAATCCGACCACAAACTCCGGCGAAAATCCCCAGCCCTTGAGCAAATCCCCCAGATAAAGACGGTAAGTTATCCACATCAAGGTTACCGAGCCCTGGACCAAAGCAATGGCCCAAACCCGCCGCCACAGAACCGCCGAATGCTGAATCATTGGTTATTGTCCATCCAAGGGGAAATTTAACTGCCCGCCGTCAGTTGGGAAAGCTCCCAGCTAGTAATCGCCAACGTTGGAGCTGAGCCTATCGCATTTGCCCCACCAAATCAATTAACTATTTCCAAGGCCACGAACCTTTGCAAACAGTTACATTAAGAAATGTAAAGAAAATTTCCCCACTATCCTTTTCCCATGGCCCCGAACAATGCTGAATCTCAATCTGTGGTTGTAGTTGGTGCTGGCATTGGCGGTTTGACAACGGCGGCCTTGTTGGCCCAGCAGGGTTACCAAGTCAAAGTTTATGAACAGGCGACCATGGTTGGGGGCTGTGCTTCCACTTTTCGACGACGGGGTTTCATTTTTAATGTGGGGGCCACCCAGGTGGCAGGCCTAGAACCAGGAGGCATTCACCACCGCATTTTCCGGCAGTTACAGGTGGATTTACCGGAAGCAACCCTTTGTGATCCCGCCTGTGCCGTTTTTTTACCTGGGGAAAAGCAACCAATTAACGTTTGGCATAATCCCGATCAATGGCAAAGGGAAAGGGAGCGGCAATTTCCAGGCAGTGGCAGATTTTGGCAATTACTACAAACCTTGTTCCAAATTAGTTGGCGTTTTCAGGCACGGGATCCCGTTTTACCTCCCCGTAATGCCTGGGATTTAGGCCAATTGTTGCAGGCGTTGCGGCCGGACACTCTGGTTACGGCCCCCTTTGTCACCCTCACGGTGGGGGATACTCTGCGGCTATTGGGTTTAGGGGCAGACCACCGCTTAAAAACTTTCCTTGATTTACAGTTGAAACTCTATTCCCAGGTGAGGGCCGATGAGACAGCGTTGTTATATGCAGCTACGGCCTTGAGTGTTTCCCAGGCGCCCCAGGGTTTATGGCATCTCCAGGGCAGTATGCAAACCCTAGGCGATCGCCTGGTGGAAGCTTTAAAACACTATGGAGGGGATGTATTTTGCGGTCAGCGGGTGGAGCAAATCCATTGTGACCAAGGGCAAGTACAGGGAGTGACGGTGCGGGATGTAAAAAACGGCGCAGTACGTCGGGAGCAAGCTCAGCAGGTGGTGGCCAATTTAACTGTGCAGAATTTACTCAAAGCGGTGGACCAGCCATTGCCTGGTTATCGCCAAAGGGTGACTAATTTACCCTCTAGCTCCGGCGCTTTTGTCATTTATTTGGGGGTCAGGGAAGAGGCCATTCCGCCCGACTGTGCTCCCCACCTACAATTTTTGTACGACGGCAGTGGTCCCATTGGGGAAAATAATTCCCTTTTTGTCAGTGTCAGTAAACCAGGGGATGGCCGGGCTCCCAAGAATTGTAGAACCGTAATTGCTTCTTCCTTCACCGATGTGTCCCCCTGGTGGGATGCTTCCCCAGAAGAATATCAAGCCCGCAAGCAAAGTTACACCCAAACGGCGATCGCCAAATTGGGAGAATATTTCAACCTAAACGAATCGACCATTGTGCACCAAGAAAGTGCCACTCCCCGTACCTTTGCCCGCTATACAGCTCGGGAACAAGGTATTGTGGGCGGAGTCGGCCAACGCCGATTCACCTTTGGCCCCTTTGGCTTTGCCCCCCGTACCCCCATCCGTAATTTATGGTTAGTGGGGGATTCCGTCCATCCAGGGGAAGGCACCGCCGGGGTAAGTTACAGCGCCCTCACCATTGCCCAGCAAATTTGCGCCGGTGGAGCAACAAATTTCTAGGGTCAGGTTAAGATGGAAAACAATTCTTCTTTGCTATCGATATCACCATTGCCACTATGGACCTACTCCTTTCTACCCTCGTCAGCTTCATCAACATCTACCTAGTGTTGTTATTTGTCCGTATTTTGCTGTCCTGGTTTCAAACTGCGGAGTGGGCCGGCAATATCATGGGTTTTCTCAGCCCCGTGACCGATCCCTATTTGAATATTTTCCGCTCCTTTATTCCGCCCTTGGGAGGCATTGATTTTTCCCCCATTCTGGCTATTTTTGCGTTGCAGTTTCTCCAACAGGCCCTCAGCAGTGTGGCTGTTCCCTACGCTGGCTTTTAATCGAGATAATTCCGGTGGCTAAAAATCTGATTGGTGGTTAGAGTCCGCAGGGTCCAGTTCCACCAACTACGTTTCACATCTTTATCCCTCTGTTGCGCCAGGGGGATTTTATTTGCCCCAATTACTATTAATAATAAATTCTGTTAGTGAATAGGGCTTCTTATCAGCTAAGGCTATCACAATCTCAGGATAGCAAAAGCAGCTCGACAGTGTCACCATGGTTTAGACTTGGTTGAATTTCTCTCCTCAGTCTCCAAAAGTGCTTCAAAATAACAGTTCTGGTCTCTCCATCCCCAACCAAAGGGATTTTTATCCTCAGATTTTATGAGCAAAATAATAGGACTTATTTATCGCACTTGGCCGGAGCCCCCATCAAATAATCAGAAAAATTATTAAATATGTCTCCACCGCTGATAAAATTATTGAGAATTACTTTTGTTAGAGGAGTGAGAAAACTCAGCCGCCATGGTCCCAAAATTATCCCGTCGCCTATTTTTGTCCATCGGAACCGCCGTTAGCGTGGTGGTGGGTTCCCAATTGCTTAGTAGCTGTGGCCAATCCCCCGATGCCCCGATCGCCGATACACCAGGGGAACAACAGGAGATTAACCTATATTCATCCCGCCATTACAACACCGACAACGAACTCTACGCCAAATTCACCGCAGAAACAGGCATTAAAGTTAACCTGATTGAAGGCAAGGCAGATGAACTGCTGGAACGGATTAAGTCCGAAGGAGCCAATAGCCCAGCGGATGTGCTGCTCACGGTGGATTTGGCTCGGCTATGGCGGGCGGAAGAGGATGGCATTTTTCAGCCGGTGGAAAGCGAAATTTTACAGACCAGCATCCCGGAATATCTCCGCTCCCCAGATGGCATGTGGTTTGGCTTCACCAAGCGGGCTCGGGTGATTATGTATAACAAAGCCAAAGTTAAACCAGAGGAGCTGTCCACCTACGAAGAGCTGGCGGATCCCAAATGGAAAGGCCGGATAATTATCCGTTCCTCCAGCAATGAATATAATCAATCCTTGGTGGCTTCATTGATAGTAGCCGATGGGGAGCAGTCCACTTTGGAATGGGCCAAGGGTTTTGTCAGTAACTTTGCTAGGGAACCCCAGGGCAATGATACGGCCCAAATTGAAGCGGTGTCCTCTGGAGAAGCAGATTTGACCTTGGCCAACACCTATTACATGGGGCGATTGCTGGAAAGTGAAGAGCCGGCCAAAAAGGCGATCGCCGAAAATGTCGGTGTATTCTTTCCCAACCAAGAAGGGCGGGGTACCCACGTCAATGTCAGCGGAGTGGGGGTAGTCAAAACGGCTCCCAACCGGGAAGGGGCGGTCAAATTCATTGAATTTTTAGTCAGTGAACCGGCCCAGGCATTTTTAGCCCAAAACAACTACGAATATCCGGTTTTGGCTGGGGTTCCCCTGAACAAGTCCGTGGCTTCCTTTGGGGAATTTAAGTCCGACACCACCAATCTAGATAAGTTGGGCCCGGCCCTAGCTCCCGCCACCAAAATCATGAACGAAGCGGGCTGGAAGTAGTGTTCTAGGATCTAGTCGCAATGGTTGAGGGAAGGATCTGCTCTGTTCTTTAACTCCTTAACTATTGTGATTTTGCCATTTTTCCCAAAGATCCGGTCTTCTCTGCTGGGTACGTTCCTCCTGTTGCTCTAATCTCCACTGGGCGATCGCCTGATGGTTACCAGATAAGAGCACCGGCGGTACGGCCAAGCCTCGAAATACTGGTGGCCTGGTGTAGTGGGGATAGTCCAACAGGTCGGTGCTAAAACTTTCGGCAATTAGGGAGGCTTCTTTGCCCACGGTGCCGGGCAGTAGCCTGATTACACCGTTGATCAAGGTGAGGGCGGGGATTTCCCCGCAGGTGAGGACAAAATCTCCGAGGGAAACTTCCCTGGTCACCAGTTGGCAGACTCGTTCATCCACCCCTTCATAGTGGCCACAGATCAGCACCAGTTGGTTATAATCCGTCAACTCCCGAAACAAAGCCTGGTCCATGGGTTGCCCCTGGGGAGTCAGCAAAATTACTTCCCGTTTGGGCAGTACCGGCAACGATTCCACCGCCGCAAAAATTGGCTCCGGCTTAATTACCATGCCCACCCCGCCCCCGTAGGGTTCGTCGTCCACTCGGCGATGTTTATCGGTGGTGAAATCCCTGGGGTTAATCAAATTAACGCTGGCGATCGCCTTTTCTAGGGCCTTACCGAGGAGACCGGATTGGAGAGGGGAAGTGAAAAAATCAGGAAACAGGGTGAGAACGTCAAACTGCACAGAGGGCCAATCAAATTAGATCAAACTGGTGACACACCATACCACAAACACTGGCGATCGCCGTGATCATCAAAGCAACCAGAGGGTCTTGCCCCTGATTAACGGCAAAGGAAGTCACAATGCCAGCTCCCAGGGCAGAAACTAAACCAGCACTAATCAAATCTTTGTTGGGACGATCAAACATAACCTCTAACCCCCACCCTTATTTATTGGTTAAATTTGTTAAAGTTATCGAAAAAATTTCGTCTTACAAGGTATCACCCCCCTGGGGAAGAGGGGAGAAAAACGACGGTTTTCGCAACTAAGCTTTAAAATCCGCCATATTTCTTTACAATTATTTCCCCTCACCGGAAAAAATTCCCCCATACTGCCTACTGCCCCTAGTTAGGCTAATCATTGCCGAGGCAAATGCCCAATCCCCGGGCGGTTTTGACCAATGCCCCATCCAACTTAACCGTTTGATAGGTTTGGATCGCTTCTTCAATGGGCACACTAATGGTTTGCCGGTTACGCCAGGCCACCATGTGGTCAAATTTGCCCGCCGCAATTAAGTCCACCGCCGCCACCCCAAACACACTGCCCAACAGGCGATCGAAGGGAGAGGGAATGCCTCCCCGTTGGATATGCCCCAGCACGGTCACTCTGGTTTCTGCCCCGGTGCGCTGGGCAATCTGTTCAGCAATGTATTTGCCAATGCCGCCGTAACGATCTTCGCCAAATTGCTGGATTTGCTTAACTTGATCCCCCAATTCCGTGCGTACCGCCTCCGAGACCATCACCAGGCAAAAGTTTTTCCCCTGGGCCTGTCGTTGGCGAATTTTGTTGCATACACTTTCAATGCGGTAGGGAATTTCAGGAATGAGGATAATGTCTGCTCCCCCTCCGATGCCAGCGGCCAAAGCGATATGCCCCGCATCCCTACCCATAACTTCCAGTACCATAACCCGGTTGTGGCTAGCGGCGGTGAAATGGAGGCGGTCCAAGGCTTCGGTGGCAATATTGGTGGCGGTGTCGAAGCCAATGGAGATTTCGGTGGCTCCCACGTCGTTGTCAATGGTTTTGGGAATTCCCACTAAATTAATGCCCCCCTGTTGGGCAATGCGGCGCAAAATGGCCAAACTGCCGTCCCCCCCAATGCCGATTAGGGCATCAAGGCCCAACTGGCGATAACCGGCAATAATATCTTCTGTGCGGTCCTTTACCGTGCCGTCCCCCATGGGAAAAGCGAATGGATTACCCTTATTGGTGGTGCCTAAAAAGGTGCCCCCCATCATTAACAAATGGTCAATGTTATCCCGGTGCAGGGCGATCGCCTTGGGGGGATTTTCCATTAGTCCCTGGGTTGCTTCCTGAATGCCAACAACCTCCCAGCCGTAGGTGCCAATGGCATGGTGTACCACGGAGCGAATCACGGCGTTTAGTCCGGCACAGTCTCCTCCACTGGTTAAAATACCAATGCGTTTAATTTCCCCCATGGTTGTCCCTGCAAAGTGGTTGCTCACTTATTTGTAGAGGCAAATTCCAGCAGGGGAACTAAATTGTGAGAATTCTTAAAATTGTCCTCAATTCTTAACCGACCTTTAAACAATAGGGGCTGATTTATGCTGATGTTTGATTATTTGTCATCAATTGATACTAGTCTGCTGAGCATTGCCAAAGATTTTTTCACCATTGTGAATTACTCTTATTTTGAAAAAATGGTCTAAATATGAAAATTAAATCCGATTAAATCTGTTTATTGACAAGCAAAAAAATTAGCTTTTAAAACTATTTACACCGAGCAAATTAATAATTTGGGGCTGGTCTGAGGCCGTGATTTAAAGGCGATCGGTTTCCATAGGTTTAGGGGGAAACTAGGGAAAATTACCTTAGCCTTACTGGAGTTTTGGTGGGTAGATTGGAGAATCAAACCATAATTTTAGAAACGGGCTCCAAATCTGGTCAATGCTCTTTTTCGTTAATCCCTAGGGCAAAATGAGGGGGATATTCACAACAAAGCCATGCTAGCTAAGCTCCGTCAACGCCTTGCTTTTTTAATCCATACCAATGGCACCATTGATGGGGGTAGGGGAATTCGGACTTTTTGCGGCATGGCTGTGCCCTACTCGGCTGGCCTGGTTTTGGGGGATCCCCAGCTTGGTTTGGGCATTGGTTTAGCCTCCCAGTTAATTTTGCTGGCGGACGTGGGGGGGCTATATTCAGTGCGATTGAAAACTATTTTGGGGGCTTGGATCGGGGCAGCGATCGCCATGGCGGTGGGGATGGTGGTGGTGCATTATGGCGGCATCGGTCTAATCGCCACAGGGTTAGTGCTATTTGTTTCTGGTTATTTAACGGTGTACGGAGAGCAGGGGGGCATGGTGGGGGTAGTCAGCAGTTTTGCTTTTCTGTTGGGCTCCCAAAATGTTAGTGCTGATTCCTTTGAACTTATTTCCCTGGCGATCGGCGGTCTATGGGGTTTGGTGTTAGCCATCGTTATCTGGCCCTTCCGTCCCAATCAACCTTTACGGCAAATGGTGGCTAATAACTTCACCATTTTGGCTAATTATCTCAAAGCCATGGCGGCATCAAGTTTTGACCAAGACGATCCCATGGTCCAGCCCCTGGTGGTGCAACTAAGACAAAATCTGCTCAAATCCCGCCAAGCTTTAGTGGAGAGCCAACGGGGTCTGTGGGGCCAGAGCAAATTACGGGAGTTATTACTGGTACTGATTGAACATACCGAACGTTTGAATAAGCCCCTAATGTTACTGAGTGAGATTATCAACTTTCACAATTTACCCCAATTGCAAACAGTACAAATTTTAATGGAGGATGCCATTAGTGCATTGGGAGATATTTGTTTGGATTTAGCCCAAATGGTGACGGGAAAACGGTGTATTCCCAATACGAACCGTCTGCAACTATTACTGCAAGCTTTACAACAACAACAAACCTTACAAAAACAGGCCTTGACGGAAGATTTTGCTGACTATAATAGCCTGACCACTGTCACCCAATTGGTTACCCATTTAGAAAACCTGACCAATCAGTTATCCCAGACTATTCACATGGCCCAACTACTGGAAAATCCCCGGCTGTTTCACCCAGGGGAAGGACCTGATGATGAGGGATTTTCCACCCCAGCCTTTACTCCTTGGTGGGAGCCCCTGAAAAATAATTTTCAGCTCAACTCTCCCCTGTTTCGCCATGGTTTACGGTTGGCGATCGGCGGCATGGCGGGGCTATTAATTGCCCAAATTACCGGTATTCCCTATGGTTTTTGGATTGTTTTAACCCTAATTTTTGTGCTCAAGCCGGATTTTAGCTTGACTTTCCAGCGCCTATCCAACCGTCTGGTGGGCACTCTGTTGGGGGTGTTGGTCATGTCCATTGCCCTCAAACTGGTTCAAGATCCCCATACCCTTAGTTTGCTTGGTATTTTGGCGATCGCCTTGGGTACTTCCCTGCTGAGATTTCACTACAGTGTGGCAGTCTTTTTTATCACAGCTTTTGCTTTAATTCTTAAGGCTATTGTGCCCGAAGTCCCGACGGAGTATGCCCTGGCGTCCCGCTTGGTCTGTACCCTCATTGGCAGTGCGATCGCCCTGGTGTTGGGGTTCAGTTTTTTGCGGCAGTCAGAACGTTTTCGTTTCACCCAAGCTGGGGTCAAAATGATCGTCAATTTAGAAGCTTACTTTCAACAGTTAACCCCGGCCCTGTTGGGCCAAGGAGCCATTAATCAGCAGGAAGCAGAAAGAGTCCGCAATCAGAGTCGATTGGCCGCCACCGGTATGCAAATTGCCCTAGACCGTTTTATTAATGACCCCAGTACTCCCCTAACAAAAAAGGAACCAGCCCTGACCACCACTAACTATTTAGCCCGTCTAAGTCGGGGTTTTCGGGTCTTGATCAGTCATTTGGAGAATAGTTCTGGCAGTAATCCTCCCCCTGCCATGGAACTGTTTACAACCCAAGTCGAGCAAAGTTTAACCGATTTACGCCTTTCCCTGGAAAATCAATCTTCGCCCGCAGCGTTGCCTCCCATGGCGGAAACTTTAAAGCAAATCCGAGATTATCATCAGCATTACCAGGCCCAAAGAATTGCGGAAATTGGTCAGCAACAGGGCAATACCCCCATCCGCCGTTATTTAAATGACTTTAACCTGGTGGTGGAGGAATGCCAGCAAATTTACCAACGCCTGGAAACCATCCACTCGGCGATCGCCAGATTTACCGACTCCCCCGATCTGGCCCAGGAAATCAAACTCAAAAGTCAGCCCAGTTGAACCATGGGGGCAACAATAAAAACCACCCCAAACAGCGCAATGTTCAGAGGTGGTGTCGTAAGTTATGGAGGTTGGGGGAGTCAATAATCACCCCATTTTGGACAGATCTAGGCAATGGCTAGATCTTAATTCAGTGGAAGGTTTAGTAAACCCCAGGATTAATGCGGTCATCGCCGGAGATCAGTTCAATGCTGGGTTCAGTGACGGTGAAGCTACCCAAATTTGCTTCCAAGCGGCCTTTTTGAGTTTCGCTCAAACCAGGCATGTCCAAAACTTCCTCTACGGTATCGTAGGGAGCATTTTCGATGATTTTGCTGGCCAAGTTGGGATAAAAACCCCGCAGGTTACGAAAGTCCCGAATATCACTATTATTTAAATCAATTTTTTGGCCAAAATCCGTGGTTAATTTAGCATCCACAGCATTCAGTTCAGCCAACAGAGGATTGGGGGTAAGGGCTTGGGCCAAATCCGCCCCCAAAAAACCCATTAGTCCAATCAATAAGCTACACGCGACCAGTAGGCGGGAAATAAATTTCATGAATTGTCTCCTATAAACCAAGGCAATGAATTGTTACTATCTAAGAAAATTATGCCGACTGCGCCGATTTTGGCAGGTCAAACCAGCGCTAATTACAATAGATTGTATATTCTTGGGGCACTGCTGACCATCTTCCCCGGACTGACTGAGTAATTATACTTATTAGGATTGTGGTTGGTTTAACCCCTGGGGCGATTAAATACCAATCACGTATTTTCGCCATTCATGGTTGCGGTCGTTGCGGGTATGTTTAATGATTTCAAACAGCAAACTGCTGTAGGGGCGACGGGGAGTATAATTTAGGGACATTTGTGCTTCCCTGGGGGTACGATTGCCCTTTTTAATGTTACAGCGCACACAGGCAGTGACCAGGTTTTCCCAACTGTCACCCCCACCCCGGGAACGGGGAATGATATGGTCTAGGGTGAGTTGTTCTCCCTTGTAGTTGCAATACTGGCAAGTATGACGATCACGCTCTAGCACATTGCGGCGGGTGAGGGGAATTTCCTTGTAGGGAACCTTGATATATTGCCGCAGGCGGATCACTGATGGCAGGGGGAAATTGGCATAGATCAGCTTGCCGTTATTTTCCAGAGCTTCGGCCTTATCTTTCAGCAGTAACACCACTGCCCGTTGCCAATGGGTAATGTTCAAAGGTTCATAGGAAGCGTTGAGGACTAAAACCTTAGCCATGGTCTGCCATCGCTGAATTTTTCTCTAGATGCTAGCACAATCAGCTTTTGAGATTCATGGAGTGTCTTCAAAACCTAAAATTTCCTTGACACTGCTCCAGAGAGTGTTTTAAAAGTCTCCCTGTAACCCACCAAGTTTGGTAGGAAACTAGAGAAAAATCCCCTGGCATTGCTAGAGTTTTAGGGGATAAACTCTAACCCAGCAAACAGACTCTGGGCAAGTTCGTCGCCAGAGAAGAATTGTGTCGTCATTCAAAGGCAGACCCCCAACGATCTAACGTCAGGGGCCAAGGATAGCCTGAGCTAATTATTGGGGATATTTGTTAGCCAAAAAATGGATTATTCCTCAGCATTTTTAACCAAAATTTCGCCTTCAAAAGGTTGAACACCAACGGTGGGATATTCGTCGTCGGAAGGGCCAAAAACCCTGGCGAATGCTTCGGTAAAATACTGCACAAGATCTTGTAACATCTGATTTAATTTCATCATAACCTCCGTCCCTATCAGGGAAACTCAACAGTTGTCTTGTGGGCAAGTTTGAGAAAATGGGGAGGTTCTGGCTCTCTGGACTAACGAACCAGGACTAGGTTATCGATTAGCTTATTTTCCTGCCCCCTAGCTTTCCTCTTGCCTTAATTATCCAATGAAAAACAGGTTAAATGAGGATTTCTTAATATATTTTCAAATTAGGGTGAGGTTTTAAACCATAATCACCGACGATTTTTTATTACTTAATCCATCTTTTACAAGCGGCGCATACCGACTTAGATGGTTATCACAGTTACTTCGTGGTTTTTCGGCAAAGATAATTTTATTTGATCTAGGCCTTAATTTTTGTCTTAATTAATTGGCTTATTAGATCATGTATTCACTGCTGAGTTGATTGAGAAATGTTGAGAATAACCAGACTAAAGCGCTGCAAAGTCCATTGACAGGGGGGGAGGTATCCCCTACGCTTAGGCTTATTTTCCGGCCTCCGGTCCACCGGGTCAGATTGAGCAATTGATCAATAATTCATTTAATTCATTCAATAGAACTAATCAATGCGTGTTTGTGTTATCGGAACGGGATATGTGGGTTTAGTCACCGGGGTTTGCCTGGCCCACATTGGCCATCAAGTAATCTGTGATGATAACAACGAGGAAAAGG
>NZ_JADEWJ010000072.1:0-14818 GCF_015207725.1 Synechocystis sp. LEGE 06083 | reverse complement strand
GTCAGAACATTCGTAGCTTTACGCCAGGTTTTGAGACGATGGGGCAATAAATGCTGCACTAACCACTGGGCAAATTTAAGTTCCCTTTGTCTGCCTTGCCAAAATATTCGGTCAAAGTCCGATAGGGATGGTACTTGTAAACTCACCTGGACTTGTTGGAGCCCTTGTTCGATTTGCCCTAGTCCGTCCCGGAACAGAGGCCAGATCAGCCTTTCCCACAAACTCAAGGGGGGCGCGTTGACAGTTTGCAAACTAGGCCAGCAGGTTTGGCCGCCATGGACTTGCTTTAAGCCCGTCACCAAGTCGGCGATCGCCGTTCCTTTGGGGAAGTAAGCTGCAACACCCTGGGTTTTGGCCGCCAGCAGTTGATCGTATTCCAAACTAGCGGTGAGCAAACAAATTTTGACCTGGGGATAGGCAGAGCTTAATTGCCGTAGGAGGGGCCAGCCAGATTGGGAACGACGGGGAAACTGGGGATCGATTAGTAAAATACTGGGGGCCAGAGTTTCTAGCTGTTGCCGGAGATTATCGAGGGAGTCCCCCTCCCCCAGCACCTGCACACCGGTCTCCCTTCCCAGAACGGTAATCAATCCCAGGCGAAAGACAGGATCCTCATCAACAATGACAATCGTTAAGGGAGATTCACTCACGGCAATGGTGGGGCCACAACACCGCCCATTCTAGACCGTTAACTGACTAATACCATCAAATTGCCTTAGACCTGGGCAAATAGGGGGGGACAGGGATTGGTGGGAGTTAAATTTACCCTACTGCCCACCGGAATTACCGTTTGCAAAGAAGTACGGGCATGGATTTGACGACCGGCGGCGGTTTCCAGGCAGTAGCGATATTCCCGTCCCAAAAATTGGCGATCGCGGATGACCACCGGGCCATCACTAGCAGGGCTCAGGGCAATTTCTTCTTCTCTTAACATCAGTTCCCCCGCTGAAGGCAATTCCGGCTGAATGCCTTGGAAAGTTAAAGGCCATTGGCCAAACTCCGTGGCCCACAGTTCTCCCTGGCGCTGGGCCGGCACAAAATTGGCTTGGGTAACAAATTCCGCTACAAAACGGGAAGCCGGCGATCGATAAATCTCCTCTGGGCTGCCAATTTGCTCCAAATTACCCCGATACATCACACCAATGCGATCGGAAATGGCCATGGCTTCTTCCTGGTCATGGGTGACAAAAATAGCGGCAGTGCCAGTGGCTTTGAGGATATGGCGAATTTCGTGCCGTAGCCTTTGGCGCACCTGTACGTCTAGATTGCTGAGGGGTTCGTCCAACAAAATCAGGTTCGGTTTGGGGGCCAGGGCCCGGGCCAGGGCAATGCGCTGTTGTTGACCACCGGACAGTTCGTGGGGATAGCGTTTTTCCAGCCCCGTTAATCCCACTAAATGGAGCACCTCCCCTATCCGACCTTGGATTTGTTGACGGTTCAACTTTTGAGATTTATGGCGTAGACCAAAGGCGATATTATCGGCAATGGTAAGGTGAGGAAACAAGGCGTAATCCTGAAAGACCATACCCGTTTGTCGCTGTTCTGGGGGAGTAAGCCCATGTTCCCCAGAAACACAATCCCCATCCAAATGAACGGTGCCACTGGTGGGGGGTTCAAAACCTGCAATAATTCTCAACAAAGTCGTCTTGCCACAGCCCGATGGTCCCAATAATCCCAGAATTTCCCCCGGTGCCAGATTAAAGCTGATTTTCTGGAGTACTGGAGTGGATTGCCCCCGAAAGCTTTTGCCTACGTCCTGTACCGTTAAAACGGATTCTTCGGTGGAAAAGCAGACGACGGGAGAGGATTGGGCGACTGTCATAGGAAGCAGGGGCAGAAACGCGGCAACAATGGTGGGAACGCTGATCCCGTTTAAAACTCAGATCTGAACTATCTAAAGCGAGTATCTAAACGGTACTTTAAATAAGAATTATTTGCAAGAGTTAACACTAACACATGATTCCAGCCGATCTCAATCTCCCCTCCCTCCCTTGGTGGATTCTTGCTCCCCAAGGCACTGAAGCCCAGGCGATCGCCAAAGGGTTAGGGAAAAGCAACCACATACATTTGCAGGCTATGCCAGTGGGGGCCACAGCGGTGCAATCTTTCTTAGAAAACCTGGCCCAGACTTGGGCGGAAACAGAAAAGCCCCAAGGTTTATTGGTGATGGGGGTAACGGGGAGTTTATCCGCTGATTACGTCATTGGCCAGGCTGTCTGGGTAGAGCAGTGTCAATATTGGGGCCATGGGTACCATGGTCGGCAACCAGAATACGTTGGCGATCGCCATTTGATGGAGCGAATTAATCATTTGTTGGAGCCCCATTGGCAGATTCCGCTGGTGAAAGGCATTACCGTGCCCCAGGTGGTTTGTAGTGGGGCAGAAAAACAACTGTTGGGGCAAAAATCCGGTGCCCAAGTGGTGGACATGGAAAATATAGCGGTGTTGGCCTTTGGAGCAACGGCCGAAATTCCCGTGGCTATTTTACGGGTGGTGAGCGACACCATGGCCCAGGATTTACCAGATCTCAGCGGCGTTTTTACCGCTCAAGGGGCCTTGCAACCCCTCCCCCTGGCCCAAGCCTTACTGCGCCGTCCCCTGGCCGCAAGTCATTTAATCCAAGGATCCCTGCGAGCCTGTGGCCAGTTAACTGCCATCGCCCGCAGTTTGAGTCGGGGCGCTAGGGGAACAGGGAAAAACCCCGGCTGATGGGATTGTGGCAAAATGCTAGGGAACCAATTGTTGTAGGGCGGGCCTTGCTATGGATTTGATGCGGTCTTTACCCATCGGCTTATATTTGGAAAATCCGGTGACTTGGTTGCACCGCCTTGATCCCAGGGTAAAACTAGCTTGGCTAATGAGTTTTTTGTTAGCCCCAGTGTTGGCCAATGCCGTTTGGCGCCTTGGCATTGTCGTTTTTCTAATTCTATTAACCTTTGCAGTCCGTATTCCCTGGCGGGTGTGGAAGCAACAAATGGGCTTACTTGTATTTTTTTCCGGCCTAATTTTCCTGTTAACTACCTTTAGTCCGGACGGTTTCACTGTGTTGGAACAACCCCGATCGCCTACTAGTGAAATTGTGGTGCCCCCTACCCCCTACCAGTATGTTTTATTTGAATGGGGCAAATTATTAGTTACTCGCCGCTCCCTAGAATTGGGGATTCGTATTAGCACTTTGATTTTTACCCTGGTTTATAGCACCAATTTATATTTGCTTACCACCGCCCCGGAGGAAATTACCGCTGGACTAGAGGAATTAATGACTCCCCTGCGGCGCTTTAAATTGCCAATTACGGAAATCACCTTAATTTTGACCCTAGCTTTGCGGTTTATCCCCTTGGTGATGGAAGAAATTCAAAACCTATTCCGATCCATTCGCACCAGGGCCATTAATTGGAAAAAATTAGGCATCAAACGAAGCGCCCAGATTTGGATTTTAGTGGTGGAAAGATTACTCGAAAATCTTTTACTGCGGGCAGAACAAATGGCGATCGCCATGGAAGTGCGGGGCTTCACCACGCCCAACGAGCATCAAGTGCAGTGGCATCAATTACGCATTATGAGGGCAGATTGGTTGGTGCTGGGAACTTTGGTTATATTTTGGGGGGCTCGGATCGTGTGGGGAGGCATGGCCTAATGGAACCCCAACCCTGGCATTGGTGTTGTTTGCCGTTACAAGGTCGCACTGGCAGCGAAGTTTTTAGTCAATTATTTGGCCATCAATCCATCGCCACCCTACTGGAAAGTCCCTATCCGCCGTCGCCGGACTATCCCCATTTAGGCCGTTATTCCATCTGTGCTGGGCAGCCTCGCCCTGGGAAATTATGGACTCCTAGCCCTGGGCAAATTTTTAGCTTCTTACATCAGTTACCCCGGTGTGGTGGTGCGCCCAAAACTGTACCGGACCATTTACCTTTCCATGGCGGCTGGTTGGGGTGGTTAGGTTATGACACCGCTTGGGCGATTGAAACTTTACCTTACCTGCGCCCGGATCATTTGCCTTTTCCCGTGGCCTATTGGTACGAACCTGAAGATTTTGCAGTCTTAGACCATCGGGAACAACTATTGTGGCTAGCCACTACTAATCAAGTCCAAACTCAAGTTTTTCAAACCCGATTATCAAAAAGTATTAACCCCATTGCATCGCCCCAAGTTCCCCCCTTAAATTTGACCTATACCACTGACCAAGATCAGTATGAAACCATGGTCAACCAAGCCAAACAATACATTAAGGCAGGGGATATTTTTCAGACCAACCTAACCTTACGTTTCATTGCCCAGATTGATGCCCAGCTTAACAGTTGGCAAATTTATCGGCGATTACAAGCAATTAATCCTTCTCCCTTCGCTAGTTATTGGCGATCGCCGTGGGGAGATGTGGTGAGTTGTTCACCAGAAAGATTAGTTAAGTTAGAAGGCAATGTGGCCCAAACCAGACCCATTGCCGGCACTAGGGCAAGGGGCAAAAATTTGGCGGAAGATGAACAATTATTACAGGAATTACTAGTCAACACCAAAGAGTTGGCAGAACACATCATGTTAGTGGATTTAGAGCGCAACGACCTCGGCCGGGTCTGCACCTGGGGAACGGTAGAAGTAGATGAGTTATTGGCGATCGAACGCTATAGCCATGTCTCCCATTTGGTTAGCAATGTGTGTGGCATTTTGCAACCGGGCAAAACTGGGGTGGATTTGGTCAAAGCTTTGTTTCCCGGTGGTACTATTACCGGCTGTCCCAAAGTTCGTTGTTTAGAAGTTATCGAAGAATTAGAACCAGTACGACGCAGTTTATTTTATGGTTCCTGTGGCTATTGGGATCAGCGGGGCAACTTAGATTTAAATATTCTCATTCGTACCCTTCTATTTCCCCCTGGGCAAGTGATAGGACAGGTGGGAGCTGGCATTGTGGCGGATAGTGATCCCACCAAAGAATGGCTGGAGTCGCTACAAAAAGCGAAGGCGCTACTGGCGGCATTGGATGGGGTAAAAAAAGACTAAAATCCTAGCCACGATTATGAAAAATCAGGTTAGTAATCCCATCTAATTTTTCTATAGAATACTAAGCATGATAATCATTAATCAATGAATATTTATGGAATTTTTTCAAGGTCTTGCCTACCCACTGCGTACATTTAAAATTTTACGTCAATCTCCCGAATTAGCTATTTATATTATTATTCCTTTGATTATTAATATTAGCTTGGGTATATTGCTTTACTGGCAGTTACTAAACTTTGGCAATGACAGCGTCGATATTCTCCGTAGTTATGCCCAGCAATGGGTGGAAATTTTAGAGCAACGTATTCCCGAGATCGTGCCCTACATTTTACCGGTGTTGCAAGTTATCTTTTTCCTTTATATTTGGTTAGTGCGGCTTTTACTGCTCATCATTGCAGGTTTTTTACTCTCCCAAGTGGGAGGACTACTTGGTTCTCCCTGGTACGGTAGATTATCAGAAGAATTAGAAAAGAAACTGCTAGGTAAATTAACAGTGCAAGAAGTGGGAATGCTACAAGAAGTCAAGCGAGCCCTAGCCTTTGAGCTAAAAAAATTAGTCTTACTAATCATTTTCACCGCTGTGGGTTTTGCCTCTAACTTGATACCCGCCTTTGGTACCCCCGTAGCCACCATTGTGGGGATTAGTTCTACATCTTTATTAACTTGCATCGATTTTTTTGATCCCCCTTTAGAACGTCGTCGCCTCAAATTTCGTCGTAAATTATTAATAATTTTTCAATGTTTACCCCTCAGCGCTGGGTTTGCCCTAGCTAGCTTAATTTGGGTGAGTATTCCCCTAGTTAACCTAGTGACTATTCCATTTTGTGTAACGGCTGGTACTCTCTTCTTTTCTGAAAAAATTTACCCCCGCTTTTTCCAAGCCCAAGAAGAAATGGATGGAGCAGCGGAGGTAAATAAGGAGGCGAATTAAATGTCTATCTGCTAGTTCTTCTAGCTGGCTCGATTATAGCTTACCCAATGAAAAAATGTCCTTAAATTGCCCGAGAAAACATCTGTTGTTGTGAATTATTTTGTAGGTAGGCATCAAACACAGCAGCAATATTACGAATTAAAATCCTCCCCCGGGGGGTAACTTCTAAGCCATCCCCCAACCTACTGAGCAAACCATCCGCTTCCAGAGCATCCAGAGCAGCTAGTTCCTTGGCAAAATAGTCGTTAAAATCACAGTCAAAGCCTAAATTATATTTGTCCTCTAACTCCTGGGCAGACAACTTAAATTGGCACATTAATTCTTTAATGACAGTGCGACGAACCAAATCATCTTGGCTCAGTTTAAAGCCTTTTTCTATGGGCATTGCTTCTTGATCTAGGGCATTATAAAAAGCTTTTAACGTTTTATGATTTTGAGCATAGACATCCTGCAACATACTGATGGAAGTAATGCCAAAGCCGAGCAAATCGGACTCTGGTTGGGTAGTATAACCCTGGAAGTTACGATGTAATTTTCCTTGCTGTTGGGCGATCGCCAACTCGTCATCAGGTTTAGCAAAGTGATCCATGCCAATGAAAACGTAGCCCTGATCGGTGAGGTCGGCAATGGTAGCTTGCATAATTTTTAACTTTTCCGCCGCTGGAGGGAGGGCCGCTTCCGGCATTTTTTTCTGTACTGGCTTGAGCCAAGGCACATAGGCAAAATTAAATACAGCAATGCGGTCTGGGTTAAGTAGGGCTGTTTTATGTAAAGTTTCCCGAAATGTACCCAAGGTTTGATAGGGCAAACCATAAATTAAATCCACATTAACGCTCTCAAAATTAGCTTCCCGAATCCAGTCCATGACTTGGAATAACATTGCTTCCGGCTGAATACGATTGACTGCTTCCTGAACTTGGGGATTGAAATCTTGGATACCAAAACTAATGCGATTAAAACCTAGTTGGCGTAGGGCGAAAATATAATCCTTATCAACGTAACAGGGGTTAACTTCAATGGAAACTTCCGCATTTTTTGCCAATGGAAAGGCATCAGTGATGGTATTGAATAAAAATTCCGCTTGTTTCAGGGTCAAATAATTAGGAGTGCCACCGCCCCAGTGGAGTTGCTGCACGGGCCTTTGTCGGTCAACTAAAGGAGCCACCAGGGCAATTTGTTTAGCAACCGCTTTCAGATAGGGCTCCACCGCTGGTTTGTGTTGGGTGATGATGGTATTACAACCGCAAAAGTAACAAGCCTTCGCACAGAAAGGAATGTGACAATAGAGAGATAAGGGTGTTTTTTTGTAGTTACCCATGTTGATCGCCGCCCGAAAATCACTAGGATCAAATGCGGGGCTTAGCTCTGTAGCCGGAGGATAGCTGGTGTAGCGGGGAATACCTTGATTATATTTGTTTAATAATTCAGCACTAAATTCAACAGCAGGAAATGTGGTAGTCATAAATTTTGGATGTTATCGGGATTATTTAAATGGATTTTTATCGAGGTATTTAAGAGATATTTAAAATGTTTTCTCTTGGCTCTAACCCTGGGAAAATTATTTTGCCAATTTTCTTAAATTAATCAAATATTGAGTTGAAAATTTAAGCAACAACAAATATATTGCTAATACAACTCGGATTTGATTAACTTTTTGTCTAGCTTTTATCTAGAAAAAATTGTCAAAGAGAGTGTTTACTTTAGCTTAAATACTCTCTTAATTTCCCAGTTTAATCTATTCCCCCACCATGAGGGCGACGGGATGACCACTGGTACTCCGAGCTTCCGTACTTCCGGGGCGATCCTGACGGGTTAACAAGTCAAATGTGTGCTCACCGATCGCCTTTCGGATTAAATCTTCTAGATCGTGCATCACGTCCCGATTAAGGGAGAAAGCGTAATTGGCTTCTTCAACAATGCGGTTCATGGTGGCTTCATCTAAAGGCAAACTATTCAGCACATCCCGGTAAGTTTCCTTAAATTGACGGCGATCGCCTGGGGTAGGCAAACTGTCAAATTCGTACATGGCAGTGCCCTCTCCCTCCGGCAATTGCAACGCAGAACGGATAATATTTTTCAAGCTCTGGCCACCGGATAAGTCCCCCAGATAGCGAGTGTAACAATGGGCAATGAGCAATGCAGGATCACTTTCGGCTAAGGTTTTCAGGCGATTAACATAAATTTTACCGCAGGGGGTAGGTTGAATTTCCTGTTGCCAATTGGCACCGTAATAGTAGGCTAAATCTTTGGCTAATTTATCAGTGCGGTTTAATTCGGGAAAATAAATCGCACTAATGATTTGATTGTCCCGATGCTCCCTCAGGGCTGGTTCTAGGGTGCTGTAAACATAATATAAATTGGCTAATAATTGCCGAAAAGGTTCCCACTCCACAATGCCTTTTAAAAAGCATTTCATGTAGGCAGTATTTTCTGCCAAAGTGTGGGATTGTTGGGTACCGTAGCGGAGTTTTTGCGCAAGGTTAGTCATGGTTTTTACCAAAGGAAATTAGCAGTAATTAGTAAACAATTGGAGTAAGTTAAAAAGCGATTAAACTAGCACACCACACCCCGACGGGCTTCTGCGTCCACTGGCTTTTGCAGAAAGATGCAGAGCATTTGCCAGACAATCACAGCAATCCACGGCATTTTTTGACAAAATTTGACCAGTTTCGGAGCTTTCCCGTTGGCGATCGCCGTTAGTTTTTCGTTAGCACAGGCACAGGCTTCTAGGCGGGAGAAAAATTTAGGATTATCCGTGTCCAACACTTCTGGAAAGGCCCGGGCCGCCGTCTCGTTGGTGTTTTTAACCACATCAACGTTATATTGCCTAGCGTTTAGACCAACGGATTCATAAAAATCGCCCCGTTCAAATACCGTTAGGGTATGGGTGACAAATACTGTTAGCAAGAAAAAGCGGGACCAAAGTCGAGATTGCCAAGTTTTCCACAGAGCTGTTTGGGAGCGGAGTAAAGCTTTGAAAAAGTCTCCGTGGCGATTTTCATCCTGACACCAACATTCAAAATAATTAAATAGGGGATAAATATTGTGGTCTGGATTTTTTTCTAAATGGCGAAACATCAAAATATAACGCCAGTAACCAATTTTTTCTGATAAATAAACCGTGTAAATTACCCACTCCGGCGGAAAGAAAGTATAGGTTCTTTTTTGAGTTAAATAACGCAAATCGAGGGAAAGTCCAAAATCTGCCATAGCTTTGTTAATAAAACCGGCATGGCGTGCCTCATCCCTAGCTAGAAGATGAAAAGCCTCTGCCAGCTTGGGACTGCGACCCTTAAGACGGCGGGACAATTCTTTAAACAGAAGAAAACCAGAAAACTCTGAGGTACAAGACCGTTCTAAAAAGTCGATAAACGCTAAACGAGTGGCTCCGTCAATGTGGTCAAAACTACGCTTAAAATCATCATTACGGACAAAGTGGTGACGATTGTAATCAGCTCGTAATTCCTCCAACGCCGCTTCAATTTCTTCATCCTGGAGGTTCAACACCATATTGGCGACTTTATCAAAATCGGTGGTGTAGAAGCGGGGGGTGAGGAGAGTTTCCTTCACTGGAGCTTTGATGCCGGGGCGAATGGTTTCTAGCTGGGTAGGCAGGGGGGTGGATACCATCGGTGATGAATAGGAAAATGTTAAAGGTTAAGGTTTAAAGCCAAGGAATTTAACTGGGTTTAGGAAACTGAAAAGCCCAAGAAAAAGTTCGATGTTGCTTTTTATCCTGTCCAATCTTCCGACCCCTGACAAGACAGTTTCCATTGCTACCCCATAGTTTCCAAAGGGGAAAAATTATCGCCTGGCCTGGATTGCAAGGTTTTATAAAGAAATGCTAAGGTCCACCAATTGAACTCTCAGCAACCAATTCCGAATCTGAAAAACAAAAAACTGCCTGTGATCATTTTCACAAGCAGTGGAGAGGAATCGTATCCCCCAAATGGCTAGACTAAGGTTCTGGTTGACTTATTTAAGAAAAGTACATTTTTGTGTACTTGAATTGCTTATATACAAGCATTTTGTCAGCCGCTGTCGCTCCGAACTTAGCCTAATTGACTATAAAACGGTAAATTAGTGGATTTTTTAGCGTTTAACCTTAACTTGGCGAGCCATTTCCTTGAAACGATTCAAACTGGGGCCAGGGGCACGACGGGCTACATTTTGGGGAATGGGGTCACCACTGGCAAACGCCACTTGGCTGGGATCAACTTTGGCCTTAGGAGCCGGAGCCACTGGGGCAGGAGTTTCCACTGGAGCCTCGGCTTTGGCAGCGGACTTTTTCTTAATGGAAGTTTTTTTCGAAGGGGTGGGGGCTGGGGTTTCCACCGGAGCTACCTCCGATTTCACGATCGCCACGTCGGCTTCTTCTACCTTGGCCGGAGCTTGATTTTCATCTAGCTGGACGTAAAATTCTTTTTTAGCGCCAAACAATTTTTTTAACATTTAATGTGGTTCTCCTAATTAAGCAGGATTTTATGGTGAATTGTGCACAAACTGATTGTGACTGAATTTTAACAAAAATATGTCGCCGGAATTTCCTATTGCCAATCAGCGCCGATTTGGATGGTTACGTCGGAGATTAGATAACCATTGCTATCCACTAAAACTTCCCCCAGACCAATACTATTACGCACTTGCCTGGCCCCCAAATGATCACCTTGTTGGGCAATTACCCTGGTGGTTTGTAAGGGCTGGGAAAGGGCACTGACTACGTTGATGCGGCTGTAGCCGGCAGTTTCCAACTCTTTCACCAAAGCCTCCACTGCCTGGGGGCGATCGGTACTGTCCTGGATGGCAATGCGCACGGCATAGGGGTCGAGGGTAGTTAAATCTGGCTCCATTTCCATATCCCACAACCAAGAACTGGAGGCCATGGCGCCAAAATACTCCTCCGTCATTTCCTGGATTTTGCGCTGGTGGGGTAACCAATAACTAATGCTAGTGCGACCGGTGCCATTAAAATCCCCCGGCAACATCAACATTTTGACGTCTTCCCTGGGAATTTGGGCCGAAAAACCGGCGATCGCCACTAACTCCTCCATATTGAGGTTAGTGTCAATGTTGGACTGCAGAATTTTGACAATGTCCGGTATCCTCAGAATAGTTTGGGGTTTGAGGGCCTGCTCCACCACTGCCCGCATAACTATTTGCTGTCTTTGAATGCGGCCAATATCCCCCAGGGCATCGTGGCGGAATCGCAACATTTGTAGAGCCTTTTCCCCGTCTAAACGCTGTTGTCCCTCCTTGAGATTGATATACAAACGCTGACTATCATCCTGGTATTTCATGTCCCGGGGTACATATACGTCTACTCCCCCCAGGGCATCAATTAATTTTTCCACCGCCTGTACATTGACCCGGATATAACGGTCGATGGGCACATCCCCAAGTAAATCCGTCACCGTCATAGCCGCCAGGGCTGGCCCTCCCAAGGCATTGGCCTGATTGATTTTCCGAGCTCCGTTGTAGCCGGGAATTTCCACCCTGGTATCCCGGGGAATGGATAGCACCACCAGGGATTTTTCCTTCGGATCAAGGCGAATCAACACCATCGTATCGGTGAGGCCTTCCACTGAATTGACCAACGCATGGTAGCCGGGGTTAGGCTGACTGGGGTCGGGCTCTTCAGAAGTTAACACCTTGGTGCCCAGCACCAACACATTAATGGGGCGACTAAGTTGGGGAATATTGAGATTTTTGTAGGAAACTGCCTTTTTCTGGCCAAATACCGCCGCCTGCTCTGGCGTAAGTCTGCTCTGGCCCAAAGGAGTTGAATACATGGCCAACAAAGAACCCGCCCCTGCTGACACCAAGGCGATCGCCGTTAAAGCGAAACCCGTTAATAACCATTTACCGCCCTGGAATCTACCTTTGCGGGGGGATTTTTTGCCATTATGGCTACCAGACCCCTTTCTATTAGAATTTTTAGCAGTCACCATTTTGACCCCGAACTAACCATTAATATTTTTCTCCAGCTGGCATAAAGTCCTTTGGTGCTCTGGGGAGATCCCAAGGTAATAAGGTAATTGGATTGGATACTAGCAAACAGACCGTAACATTGGCAAGGAAAATTTCCTCCCCCTATCACCATAGTCATGGACAAATTTTAAACGTGATCAAAAAAATGATGAAAATCAATCATTTTGGACAGAATTTAACTGGACATGTTTGGGTAATTTGATAGTAAAAGTAGAACCAACTCCCATTTCACTAGTTAGATAAATATCTCCCCCCATCATCTGACAAAATTTACGGGTAATAGCCAAACCTAGGCCAGTGCCACCATATTTACGGGTAGTCGAAGAATCTGCCTGGGTGAAGGGCTGAAACAATTTCGACATTTGTTCTTCAGTCATGCCAATTCCCGTATCTTTGACTTGAAAAGAAAGCCAATCCTTTTCGTCTACTTTAAATTCTTTGACTGTGAAGCTGATAACCCCTTCTTTGGTGAATTTGCTGGCATTACTGAGCAGGTTTAACACCCCTTGCCGTACTTTTACCAAATCTCCATACATTTCTGCCGATTCCAGAGAAATTTCCACTTCTAATTTATTGTTATTGTTTTTGATCAAAGGATTAATAGTATCAAGAATACCTGCGATTAGTTCATTGAGATTAAAAGTTTCCAGATAGAGGTCCATTTTTCCTGCTTCAATCTTGGAGATGTCTAGCAAATCATTGATTAAAGTCAACAAAGCCTTCCCAGAACGCAAAATTTTGTCTAAATCTGGTACCAATTCCTCTGATTCTAAATCTTCAGCTTCCTCAATTAACATTTCACTATAACCAATGATCGCGTTCAGGGGAGTCCTCAATTCATGGCTCATATTAGCGAGAAAAATACTTTTTGTGGCATTGGCAGCCTCGGCTTCGGAACTGGCCAATTCCAAAGCTTTAACCGTATTTTCTAATTCCTCAGTTCTTTGTTGAACTTTTTCTTCTAAACAAGAATTAGCCACCGCTAACTGTTTTTGGGTTAACTCCAATTCTTGATTTTTTTTCTGTAAACTGAAATAGGATTCTCGTAACTCATTAGTCATCATATTAAAGGACTTGGCTAGAATGCCCAATTCATCTTCTCCCAACACCGGGGCCCTAGCTCCCCGATCGCCAGAAGATATATCGGTAGCAGCTTTGGTAATTAGCAAAATTGGTCTGGTTATTTTGATAGATAGTAGATAAACCGCAATTAAAAGTAAAGCCGTGCTCACCAATCCCACCAAAACTAACATGCGGGTAAATCTTCGAGCCGACTCTAATGCTTCTACTTCACTAATTTCAGTAATTAAAGCTAAATTATATTTATCTATCCACTGGTACACTCCCAACACGGGCGTGCCGGCGTAATTAACATAGGTACCTTGGCCGCTATTGCCAGCCATTACTGAATTTATTGCCAGGGTATTAAAGTTTGGCTTGGGAGCATTGGCCGTCGAACTTTTATTTTCATCTGCTGCAATAAATGAAACTTGATTATTTATTTCTCCAACTAAAAATGTTTCTCCCGTATCTCCTAATCCCGTGCGCTTACGAATTAAGTCATCAACGGCATTCAAATTTATATCTATACTCAAATAACCAATTCTTTCCTTCGTTAGATCATGCTTTATGCTAGTAGCAAAAGTCATACTGGGACGATTATAAACTTTAGAAAAATAGAAATTTGGTACAGTTTTAAAATCAGAATTAATATTGGCAAAATAAGTGGTCTGGTTTCCAATACCCTTGTAGACACCAATTTCAGCTAAGTCAGTAGAGGCCACTACAATACCACCAGTGTTGAGAATGTTAATAGTTTCAACATGGGGAAGAAAAAGATTAATTTCTTGCAACTCGTCAATTAAAATTTGCTGGGCGGCCTTATAGTCAGAACCGTCGTTGGTTATATTTTTAAGCATTTCAATTCCCATTTGAATGCTATTAATTTCGCTCAGCAGAAAGAGTATATCTTTCTGACTTTCCATCCATTGCTCTAGTTGATATTCCTTCAGATTATTAGAAATAGTTAAACGTTGGAATGTTTGATTCTCTATGCCCTTAACTGCCCTATAGTTGGCAACTAAAAAAATTGATGCCACTACCACGCTGGAAAGACAAAAATAGGAAAGCACGAATTTCAGCAACAGACTTCTTCGCACTGACTTGATAATTGAGACCATGGTTAAAAATCACTAATATACAATTATTGAAGATTTTGATGGAAATAACACCAAGCTGTCACCCGAAGATTGAATTAGTGAGGGAACATTTTTTGTTTAGATAAACTTTGTGGCAAAGATTAACAATTTAGTTGGGGATAAAACAGGACAGCTATTGCTATAATTCTAACAACTGTTCAGTATTGAATCTATGACTAAGATTCTCCTGGTTGAAGACAATGAAATGAATCGTGACATGCTATCCCGTCGTTTGGGGCGCAAGGGATATGAAGTAGTAATGGCTGTTGACGGTGAACAGGCAGTGACCATGGCTATCTCAGAGTCTCCCCAACTTATCCTCATGGACATGAGTTTACCGGTCATGGATGGCTGGACTGCTACTAAGCAAATTAAAAGTCATCCTGATGGGGCTCACATTCCCATCATTGCCCTAACCGCCCATGCCATGGCTAGTGATCGAGAGAGGGCGATCGCCGCCGGCTGTGACGACTATGATACCAAGCCGATTGAGATCAAGCGCCTGTTGCAAAAAATAGAGGCATTAATAAATTAAAACCTTGTTGGCTTTTATCTTTCTGGTCGAGCCATTTATCAATAGTTTTTACAGAAAAATTTATTATTAGGAGCTGAGGTAATTCAAAAGAGATTATAGCTTAATTTAATAATAATTAAGTCAAATTGAATTAATCTTTGTTAAAAAGCTCAGGTACCTTTCTCTTAT
>NZ_JADEWJ010000071.1:0-14972 GCF_015207725.1 Synechocystis sp. LEGE 06083 | reverse complement strand
CTCCCGCAGTTGGCAAGTAACCATTCAACGGGAACGGAATAATATCAGTTTCTACCTTAAAGATAGCCCCAGCCTACGGCGGTATTTGACGGATGGGTGGCTGGGGGAAATTTATGGCAATGCCAAGCTAGAAGCATTCAAAGAAACCGGGTTAGACTTTCCGGCGGCTTGTCCCTACGACATTGGGGAAGTGTTGAATCGTGTTGTTTCCCTAACTGATTAATTATTGATGGGCATTGGGCAGACCAAAAGCTCTGATGTCCCGGTTCCCATTGATGAAATCCCAACCGCTTTGGGGCTTTTTGCCTGGGGGCTGGACTTGTTCCAATAATAGGTGCCCGTTGCCAGTTTGTAGAATGGGACCCCAATTCTTAATGGTGCCGATAATTTGCCCCGGCGAGCCAGGCTCGAAGGAACAATGGTTATAGGCTTTGGCTAAATCTTGATATTGCTCTGGCAAGAGGGGAAAGAACTCCTTCACCAGGGGAATGGTGCTAATTATTTTCAGGGTCTGTTCGCCCCAAGCTGTGTGGCAGGCCGGCGCAAAACCCCGCACTTGGTTATGGATTTCTATGGCGCTCCGGTGCCAGTCAATAACAAAATCGGCTTTTTTCAGCAGAGGGGCATAGGTGGCTTCCGTTTCAGCCTGGGGAGTGGGTTGCAGTTTGGCTCCATCTAGTTCCCGGAGGGTTTGCACCAACAATTCCGCGCCTGACTTGGCCAACCGATCGCCGATCGCCGTTAGATTATCCAGTAAACCGATGGGGGTGGAAGTTTTTAGCAACATGGCCCCGGTGTCCATGCCTTCGTCCATGAGCATGGTGGTGACACCAGTTTCCGTTTCTCCGTTGGCGATCGCCCATTGCAGGGGGGCCGCACCTCGATATTTGGGTAGTAGGGAACCGTGGACATTAATACATCCCAGCCTGGGCATGGCTAGAATTTCCGGGGAAAGTAATTGTCCGTAGGCCACCACCACAAAGAAATCGGCTTGGCAATTTCGTAATTTTGAGAGGGTTTCCCCGCACCTTTTCACCCGTTCCGGCTGCCATACAGGAATACCGGCTTGCATGGCCACTTCCTTGACCGGAGAAGGGATTAACTTACTGCCCCTCCCCCGTCGGCGATCGGGCTGACTAACCACCGCCAACACGTCCATATCCGGTTGGTTTAAAACAGCATTGAGGGTAGGAACAGCAAAATCCGGTGTGCCAAAGAAGACAATTTTCATTGCAAAATATCAAAGAAATAGCTCGGTTCCCTAGGGCTTTAACTACCAATTACCATGGCTTTATCGCCCCAAGAGTCTGCTTATAAAGTTCTAGCCTGCTCCTAAATCTCCCAATACTGGGGGACTTTAAAGTAGTTTCCCCCAAAAGTTGAGGGGCTAGGAGAACCCTTAAAACAGTTTCTAAAAAGTGTGAAGAATTGTAAGAAATGCCATTCTTCCCCAGCCGTTGCCATGGATTAAAAGTACAATTTGTACCAGTAGTTGACGGCATGGGCAAAAGTCAGGAAACAACCCATCGGACTAAATTTACCCCTTTAGAGGATATAGCCAGAATGGTTACTGAACAAGACCGTGAGTACATGCGCCAGGCGATCGCCATTATGCGGGATGCGGGGGTGGTCAACAAGACTGGTGGCCCCTTCGGCGTAGTCATAGTCAAGGATGGAGAAGTAATTGGGGCGGCGGGTAACAGTGTAATCAAAGATAATGATCCGTCTGCCCATGCGGAGGTAAATGCCATCCGTCAGGCCTGCCAAACCGTGGGCACCTGGAATTTGGCAGGGGCGGTGATGTATAGCAGTTGCGAATGTTGCCCCATGTGCTACGCCACCAGCTACTGGGCCAGGATTGACAAAATTTACTACGCTGCCGGTTGGAGCGATTTTGAAGATCTTTTTGACGACAGCAATATCAGTAAAGATTTGGCAAAACCTTACCCAGAAAGACTATTAGCACCGGAGCAAATTTTACAGGAAGAAGCTCAAGTGGTTTGGGAGGAATTTCGTCAGTTACCGGACGGTGCCCGCTACTAGCTCAATCGACTGAAAATTACCCGAAAAAACTGTAATAGCAAAAGTAGAGCAAGGATAATGGACGCCAACGCCAAAGATTGCTCTTTTTTTGTGCCTTGCCCCTCTAGCCAACGTTGATAAATGCCGCTCACCCAGGGCACCGCAAACCAGCCTGTGATAGCCACGCTGCAAAAGTTACTGAACAGCATCCAGGTGGGGAAATCAATCAAATCTGGCTTATGGAGCAACAAATTAAGCCCCATAACAGTGGGGTAAAGTACCAATAAAACCAACAGGTTTATTTTCCAGACGGGGGATGGCTGGCTCAGTTTTTGCTTTAACCAACGGCTGTAACCTTCCGTATTTACTTTGCCTTTAAACTCATAACCAGCATTTTCTTCTAGGTAAATTAACTGTCTTCTTTCTGGGCTATCTAGCCAACCGATAAAATTTTCCAGCGTGTCAAAGCGGATCACTGTTTCCGCTACAAAAATGCCCCCTTCCGAGCGTAATTCGGTGGATTCACTGCTAATGTAGCCCGGATATTTTTTTTCTAACTCCTTTAATTGTTCCTGACACTCCAGAAAAATTTGCTGGTGCTCTGGGGTGACCCGGTGGGCAAAATGATACTCAAAATATTCATCAGCGGCTTGGTCTGGCGTTGGTGGAGATGTCATGGGCAATGGGGATGGGGGCGCGGGGTCAGTATATCGGCGATCGCCTAGTCAACAAAACCCGATATTCTACTAAAAGACTAAACACATCGTTTTACCAACGCTAGAGCTGGGTGGGCCAATGCAATTCGCCAAAATTTTAATTGCCAATCGGGGAGAAATCGCCTTACGCATCATTCACAGTTGCGAAGAATTGGGCATTCCCACCGTGGCAGTCCACTCCACCATCGATCGCCACGCTCTCCATGTACAACTAGCCAACGAAAGTGTCTGCATTGGGCCGCCCCCCAGTAACAAAAGCTATCTCAACATTCCCAATATTATTGCCGCCGCCCTCACCCGTAACGCCACTGCCATTCACCCAGGCTATGGCTTTTTGGCGGAAAATGCTCGCTTTGCCGAAATTTGCGCTGACCATCAAATTACTTTCATTGGCCCCAGCCCAGAAGCCATTACGGCCATGGGGGATAAATCCACCGCTAAAAAAACCATGCAAAAGTCCGGGGTGCCCTGTGTGCCCGGTAGTCCTGGTTTGATCGATTCAGAAGCAACGGCTCTAAAAATTGCTGCAGACATTGGTTACCCAGTGATTATTAAAGCTACGGCCGGCGGCGGTGGTAGAGGCATGCGCCTCGTCCAGCAAGAAAAAGATTTCGTGCGAATGTTCCATGCGGCCCAGGGGGAAGCAGGGGCGGCCTTTGGTAATCCAGGAGTTTACCTAGAAAAATTTATCGAAAAACCCCGCCATATTGAGTTCCAAATTTTGGCCGATAGCCATGGCAATGTGGTGCACCTAGGGGAAAGGGATTGTTCCATTCAACGGCGGCATCAAAAGTTACTCGAGGAGGCCCCCAGTCCCTTTTTGACCCCTTCCCTACGGAAAAAAATGGGGGAAGCGGCAGTGAAAGCGGCCAAATCTATTAACTATGTTGGAGCCGGCACGGTGGAATTTCTGGTGGATGGCAACGGCAATTTCTACTTTATGGAAATGAACACCCGTATCCAGGTGGAACATCCGGTGACGGAAATGATTACCGGCTATGACCTGATTGCGGAGCAGATTCGCATTGCCATGGGGGAAAAACTCCGCTTCCGCCAAGGGGACATACAAATTCGGGGTCACGCTATCGAGTGTCGCATTAACGCCGAAGATCCCAAACAAAACTTCCGGCCCCATCCTGGCAAAATCAGTGCCTATCTGCCCCCCGGTGGCCCTGGGGTACGGATCGATTCCCATGTGTACACCGATTATGAAATTCCCCCCTATTACGACTCCCTGATTGGCAAGTTAATTGTCTGGGCTGGCGATCGCCCTTCGGCCATCAAGAGAATGCAGAGGGCGTTGCGGGAATGTGCCATCACTGGAGTACCCACCACGTTAGAGTTTCACCAGCGCATATTACAAACCCCAGCTTTTCTGGCCGGGGATGTGTACACCAATTTTATTGAAGAGCATTTAACGCCCTAATTTTAAACCAGGGCGGCCATGGAAACCTTGCCAGCAATTTGCTTGGCGATCGCCGTTAGGGCTTTAGCAGAAGCCGATTCAGGTTGGGAAACCACAATGGGAATGCCCTTGTCTCCCCCTTCCCGCAGGCCAATTTCCAAGGGCACACAGCCCAACAGGGGCACATTCAGTTCTTTGGAAGCTTTTTCGCCGCCGCCGGAACCAAATAAATCGTATTGGCGATCGGGCAGATCCGGGGGAATGAAATAGCTCATATTTTCCACAATGCCCAACACGTTCACCCCCATCTGTTGGAACATCTTCAGACCCCGGCGAGCATCCAACAAGGAGACGGTTTGGGGCGTGGTGACAATGACAGCGCCGGCCATGGGCACCGATTGGGTCAGGGTAAGTTGGGCGTCCCCGGTACCAGGGGGCATATCGACAATTAGGTAATCCAAAGCTCCCCAATTGACTTGGTAGAGGAACTGACGAATAATGCCATTCAGCATGGGGCCTCGCCAGATTACTGGTTGATCGGGGTCAATTAAAAAGCCCATGGAAACCATTTTGATGCCATGGTTAAAAACTGGCTCTAACACTTCCCCTTGGGGACTGTTTTGTACTTGCACCGCCGCACCGCTCAAGCCCAACATGGTGGGGGCATTGGGACCATAAATATCTGCATCCAACAGTCCCACTGTAGCGCCGGTTTGGGCCAGGGCTACCGCCACATTCACCGCCACTGTGCTTTTTCCTACCCCTCCCTTACCGCTGGAGATGGCAATAATATTTTTCACCTGCCCCACGGATTGGCGATCGGGCAAAGATTTTTGTTGGGGAGTTTCCGCCGTCACCGTTACTTCTACCTTTTCCACCCCGGGCAAGGTTTTAACCGCTTTTTCGCAATCCTCCACAATGAATTCCCGCAACGGACAGGCCGGTGTGGTCAACACCAGGGTAAAACTAACAGTGCCCCCGGCGATCGCCACATCTCGGATCATGTTCAGTTCCACCAAGCTTTTTTGTAGTTCGGGATCTTGAACGGGACGGAGCACGGTTAAAACGGCATCGGTGGTTAACATAGTGACAATTGATGACAAAAATTGGGAGAATTCTCTGAGGGATTACAGTCTGCCCCTTGATCTTAAAGGTTTTTGGGCAGGTTCCGGCCAGACAGACCCCAGGGATAGGCAAGCTTCACCATTGACTAACCCCCCGACAAAGTCAGGAAAATCCCCCCCAAACCTAAGCATTGTGTCAGAGTGGAAATAGACATAGAGCAAACCCTATCCGTTTCCCTCCATGACCCCCAGCCTATTGCCTCCCCGCCTCAATCGTCCCCACATTGAAGTGTTGCCCAATGGTTTAACCATTATTGCGGAGCAGATGCCGGTGGAAGCAGTGTCTTTTCAACTCTGGTTGAGGGTGGGTTCCCGTTGGGAAGGAGATGACATTAATGGCACAGCCCATTTTTTGGAGCACATGGTGTTTAAGGGCACTCCCCGCCTCGCCATGGGGGAATTTGAGCGGACCATTGAATCTAGGGGAGCGGGCACCAACGCCGCCACCAGTCAGGATTACACCCAGTTTTACTTCACTTCAGCTCCCCAGGATTTTGAACATTTAGCCCCTTTACAGTTGGATGTGGTGCTTAATCCCACCATTGCCGATGGGCCGTTTGAGCGGGAACGGTTGGTGGTGCTAGAAGAAATTCGGCGATCGCAGGATGATCCCCAACGGCGCATTTTTCAGCAGGTGGTGCAGTTGGCTTTTCCCCACACTCCCTACGCCCGACCGGTGCTGGGGGCGAGGGAAATTATTACCCATCTCCAAGCTCAACAGATGCGGGATTTCCACGCCCATTGGTATCAGCCCCAGGCCATCACTGCCACTGTGGTGGGGAATCGCCCTGTAGCCCATCTAGTGGAAACGGTAGCCAACAGTTTTGCCGATTGTTACCGGGTGAAATCCCCTTCCCAAACCTTAACGCCGCCGCCGGTCAATATTCCTCCACCTTTTACTAAGGTGGAAACAACCACTGTGGTAGATAAAGCTTTACAACAGGCCCGTCTAATTTTGCTTTGGCGATCGCCGGGATTAGACCAGTTTGAGCAAACCTTACCCCTGGGAGTATTGGCGGTGATTTTGGGTCGGGGGCGAGTGTCCCGTTTGTTTCGGGAATTGCGGGAAGAAAAGGGTTTAGTAACGGCGATCGGGGCCAGCAATTCCACCCAGGCCACCCAGGGCATGTTCTACATTTCAGCCCAGTTACCGACGGAAAATATTCCTACCGTGGAGCGGTGCATCCTAGACCACATCGAGCGATTGCAAAATGAACCGGTACCAGAGAAGGACTTAGAACGCATCCGCACCCAGGTGGCCAACCGCTTTGTTTTTGGCAATGAACGCCCTGGCGATCGGGCTAATTTATATGGCTATTACTACGCTCAAATTGGCGATCTAGAACCGGCCTTGACCTACCCCGAACAAATCCAAGCCCTGACGGCAGAGGATTTACAAAGGTCTGCCCAAACCTACCTTTCCCCCACCGCCTATGGCAAAGTGGTGGCTCTGCCGGAACCACTATAGGTTTACCCATAAAAACCATGGCCCACCGAGGTAACAAAGCCCATCTGCCCAGTAAAATTTGCCCTGTTTGCCAACGGCCCTTCACTTGGCGCAAAAAATGGGCCAGTTGTTGGGACGAGGTTAAATATTGCTCTGACCGTTGCCGTCGTCAGCGTTCCCAGCCAGATAACCCGTAAATAACCAATCGGGTCCGATCGCCTGGCAATGGAGATTAGTTAGATTTAATGCTTGGGTCATGCGCTGGAAACCCAATTCCCCCACTGGGGTCGGAGCCATGCCACCACCAATAATTTTCGGGGCGAGAAAAGCATGAACTTTTTGCACTGTCCCCATGGCGATCGCCTCGGCCGCTAGGATGCCGCCACATTCCCACAACACTTGCAGACAATCCCGTTGGTATAACTCCGTCATTACTGCCAGGGGAGTTAACGGATCCAAGATCAGAGTCTCTACCCCCAATTTTTCCAGATGGCTGAGCATATTGTGATCACAGGTTTTGGTCGTCACCACCAAAGTCTTAGCAATCTCTTGATGCCATAACTGGGCTTCCAAAGGTAAATCCAAGGTGCGACTCAGCACCACCCGCAAAGGATTCACCTCCCCCACTCCATGGGTGGTTAATAAAGGATTATCCCGCCGCACCGTATTGCCACCAATAATCACCGCCTGACAATGACTGCGTAATTGATGCACCCAATGGCGAGCAGCTCCACTGGTGACCCAACTGCTGTGGCCCTGGGCCGTGGCAATTTTTCCGTCCAACGTCATGGCGTATTTGAAAATGCCAAAGGGTCTCCGGTGCTGGATGCGAAAACAAAACGCTTCATTTAAGCGCTGGCAAGCTTCTTCTTCCACCCCCACTTTCACCTCAATGCCAGCCTGTCTCAAGCGACTAATGCCCTTACCCGCCACCAACGGATTGGGGTCCACCATGCCCACCACCACTTTAGATATCCCCGCTTTGATAATTGCTTCCGTACAGGGGGGAGTGCGACCTTGATGATTACAGGGCTCCAAATTGACATATAGAGTGGCACCCTTGGCCCGATCGCCAGCTTCCCAGAGGGCAAAAATTTCTGCATGGGATTGCCCTGCCTGGGGATGGAAACCTTGGCCGACAATTTGATCTCCCTGGACAATGACCGACCCCACCAAGGGATTAGGGGCCGTTTTGCCGATCGCCGTTTTTGCTAGGGTCAAGCAACGACGCATATGGGTTTGGTCTGAGATCATGGCGCACTAGGAAGAAGGAATTTAATCAGATTTGCGTAAAATTTGCTCAACTTGCAACCAGGCATAGACGGTGAGGCTGCAATTATTCTTCCTAGCTATCAATGGAGGTTTTTGCCTGACCCCTTCTGGAAAATCACCGATAAATTATTGGCCGGCATGGCGATAACAGCCTGATTGTGTAGATTCCTTTTTTTTGCTGCTTCAATCACATCTTCGAGCTGCCTCAAACCCCAGGCCGGATTCCGACTCCGCAAAGATTGGTCAAACGCTTCATTACTAGGAGCAGTGGTTACACCATCCTGGCGATAGGGGCCGTAAAGATAGAGTCTGCCGCCCGCCGGTAAGATGCGTTCCGCTCCATTCAGTAAACCTAAACAAGACTCCCAGGGGGAAATGTGGATTAAGTTGATTGCCATCATGGCAGTGATAGGCTCCGGCAAAATTTCTGCTTCCACCGGCCACGGCGATGATTGCACATTTAAGTCCAACGGTGGCTGTAAACTAGCTAATCCCTGGTGTTCCTGCCAGGCGAGAATACTTTCCCGACAAAGGGGATCAGGATCGGATGTTATCCACCAGCGGGGGGAAAATAGGGGCGCAAAAAAACAAGCGTGTTCCCCGGTGCCACTGGCAATTTCCAAAATACTGCCCTGGGGAGGTAAATACTCCTGCAAAACAGCGGCGATCGCCTCTCGGTTGCGTTGGGTAGCGGGGGCATACTGACGGCGATCGGTCATGGTGAAGAAAGCAAAAATTTGACAGGAGGTAGGGATTGGCGAAAACGGGAAATAAACTATTCCTAATCCATTATGGTGACATTTTTGGGTTCCTCTGACCCAATAAAAGGCTAAATAGAAGCGGTACAGAAGCCATTGCCATTGAAGTAAAGAGTAAGTTGGATCTTGATAATGTGGATGATCACCTGGAAACATTAGCCAAATTTAAATATTAATTCTCAACCTAAAGCTTGGTGGTTTTTAGTGGGCTAAATAGGATTATTAATCTAAAGAAATCCAATGGCCATTGAGCCTTTGCACGATCACCGTTGCTTCTTCATAACTTTTGGTAATCGCCCAAGTGTGGTGGGTTTTGCCGTTACTTTCCCGCAGATAAATCTGATTGGGTAGCAGGGGATGGTCAGCGGCGGTGCGGAGATAATCCTTGTTAAATTTGCTATGGGATTGGGAATAAATAGACGTATCCCAGGGCACCCCCCGGTCCCAACCTGGCACTACCAAAGGATTAGAGCCTAATAAAATCTGGCATGGTACTAGCATGGGGCCTTTATAAATGGCATAGGCGATCGGCATACAAGTGTTAATTGCTAAGGTTACTAATTCGCCATATTTTTGCATCAATGATTGTTGCCAATATTGGGTAATCAAAGTGAAATCTAGCCCCGCTGTTCCCCTTATATCCAATAGCTTATTGAATTTTTCATATTCTTTTCTCACTGTGCTAATCTCCTGTTGCCAAGCATATTCCAATGGGCATTGACCAAAAATGATTTTTCCTGGTTTGAGTAATTTCCACTTTTCGCCAATTTTTAAAACGTCTAGCTTTGCCGGTGCTTGCAGGGTAAATTGATAATTCTCTGCTGGGCTCTCGTTAATTGCCCTAAATAGTTTGGCAAAGCTGGTCAAGGAACTAAAACGGCTGAAGGATTCGGGACGGGGAAATAGGAAAAATCCTTGATTTTTGAGTTGCATTACCCAAAAGTTACCAACATTATTTTTTTCCACAACATCTGCTTGGTCAGTTAACAGAGAAACCCGCTGACAATAAACTTCCAATATTTGCGGAGTTTCGTGGTAGATATCAATAATTTTACTGATGGGCAAGTCCAATAAAGGAGGCGGCTGTTCGATTATTAAATGGGGATAGGCGTCGGCGGCAATGACAGTAGGTCGGCTAACCACAGCTTCAACCTGACTGATCTTTTGTTTAAGGGCTTCTATTTCTTTGACTAAATCAGTGTTATTTTGGACCTGGGCTTCATTCTTTTTCTGTGCTTCAAAAAAACGTAAAGCCGCAAACTCTTGTTGTAGTTTAAGTTGGTTTTGCTCCAACTGAATCAATTTGGCTTTATTTAATTTATCCGGTTGATTGCTAGCCATATTGTTTAATTCGTCTCTTACTACTAACAATTTTAATTAAACACGTTCTTTTCGAATATAGTCACCTAATCATAATTAATTGTCCTGTTCATTTATCGATTGAATTTAATTAAGTATAAAAAATGTATCTAAATGTTTAAAATAATGAATTTTCAGTGTTTATAGATCGCTTTCTGATAAATTGGCTTGTTTCATAAAATGACGAAGTAATCCTATTTTTAAATCTTGATTCCCATGGATAGGCACAGAAATTCTTTCATTTTGACCTTCCTTTTTATAAATATGATGACTGCCATTAATTCTGACTAAGACCAGCCATTACTCTCTAAGATTTTGGCGAATTCTTTGCCAGATAATGATTTCATATGGCAATTTCCATGATTCGAGTATTCTTAGAATTTTCAGGAATCTCTAGTTCGACGGATAAACAGCCTTCAACTGCCTCATATAGATTAGTTAATAATTCTTCAAAGTTTTCTCCCTGAGTAGCACAGCCTGGAATCGCGGGTACCTCAGCCCAAAATCCTCCTTCTTCAGCTTGATGGACAACAATCTTTAATTTCATAAAATCCTCTCTTCTGTAAGGTTTTCTTAATTGTAGGTTAATAAAATTTTCCAGCAATGGAAATAACTATAGTTAATGGTTGATTTTTTCAGCTGAATTAGCTTAGCTTGATTTAATTCATCCGGATGATTACTAGCCATATTGTTTAATTTATCTCTTACTGTTAATAATTTTAATTAAACACGCCCTTCTCGACCATTCGCCAACGGCGATCGCCTACTAGGATGAGTTTAGCGGGCTTGACTAATTTAGGGTTTTGTAAATTAGAGTAGCTGTCAAAAAAGGAATTGTTAGCCAGTAGTCTTTGCCAGCGGCTCAGCAACAGATTCGGAATTAACCAAATTTCTTCCCCAATGGTAAAGGCTAAATAGGAAGCTTGCCTCTTTTCTCCTTCTTCAAATTCCTGGCGATCGCCAAGACCAAGATTTCCTGCTTTGCCATGGATAACACTTGCTGTGGGCTTAAGATATTGAAACTGGGACGGATCATCAAAAAAAGCCTTATTGCCCTGGTTAAAATTAGTGATGCAATATTCTAAACTTAATCCTAAAGGTTGGCTCAAGTCTTCAATGTTCTCTTGATCAGTGTTTACATTGTTTTTGATTTGGGTAAAGTCATTTGCTAAGAAATGACTATATACATCTGCTTCAATAATTGAATTTGGTGTATTTTCTTCGGCTTCATCTGGCAAATCAATGTCAGTTTGGGTGACATTAATAACTTTTCGTTTTGCACGGCCATTAACCCTAGAACCCTTAAGTTTTTTTAAAGTTTGACTTCCTATTTGCTTGAGAGATTTATTTTTACTAGGCTTAGTCGAAAGATTATTCAACAAATCAACTGCCAACTTGCCGATGATAATGCTCAAACCGATGGCCCCAGCAATAAACCAATAAATTGCAATGATTAAATCTTGATTTTTCTGAGCACCAATTTCAGTGGTGGTTTCTGCCCTACTCGAATTTACTGTAGGAGTCGGCGTCGGAGCAATGGTTGGACTGATCGGTTCATCTGGATAATAGGGAAGATTATTAACTTGGCTTTCTCTTGGTTGTAAACTAATCCAACCCCTTTCATCTACGGAAAAAGTGACAATTTCATACCAGCAAAAGCCATCATAATATTTCGGATATATGTCGGATAACGAAAATCTTCTACCGGCGGGGATTTCAGCAATAATTTCACCATTGATATTGGGAATGTCGTAAACATCCAAATTAAAATCAGAAAATGACATCTGATAATCCCTCATCAATGGACAAGGATTGTTTTCCTGGACATTAACCGGTTGAATGCTCCAGATTATTGGAATAGCAAGAATAGGAATGTATTTAAAGTTTAACATTGATCCGAAATCAATCAAACCTCCCAGACTTGATCAATCGCCAAATATCATTTCCAGTATTTTCTATCATTGCTGGTTCAACCAAAACATAGCTAGAATCGTCCCATTCAAAAATTTTATTATCATCATTAGTTATTACTTGCTTCCAACGTTTATTAAACAAATTTGGAACTATATAGGTGTTTTGATCATCAAGTTTAAACCCAATATAAGAAGCCTGGGCTGTGTTGTCCGATGCCCTTTCAAATTCCACTTTTGCTGAAGCATTAATATCGACACCCTGACTCCCTAAATTGGTAGCAGAAGTCGGCTTTAAAAAGAAAAATAAGTCATTATTAAAGTGGCTTTCATGGCCCTTATTAAAATTCTCTACAATTATACTTAAAGTATCTGAGGGAGAAATTTCTACTTTCCCTGGAAAAGCTGACCCCCTTGCTGGGTCATAATTATAGTCGTTGTAGTCAGATGCACTGTCCCATTCCTGGCCATACTGTCTTGATGGTTGAGACGTTGACCGGTTTGATCTTAGTTGAATAATCCCCATCTCGATTTTATTCATCTCCCGAATTATTTTCTCAAGTTGACGAGATAGATTATCTGAATAATTTTTGACTACTGAAAGATCACTGGCTATTTTGTCCTGATAACTTTTAGTCAATGCGTAATTTTTCTTGATTTTTTCTTTTAGTTCCTGCAACTTTTTATCCAGCCACCAGACATATAAGCTCAGTAAAATAAACAGCAATAAAAGTGAGACTAAATAGGGAGCTTTAAACTTCATTAGCCCTTTCCAAATTCCAGCAATTGTTGAAATTGCTCTATTTTCTTTAGGTTGAGAATCACTACTTATACCCAGATACGCGGTTATTAACAAGGAATTATTTCGAGTTATCCGTAAAATTGTTTCACTTTGATCTATTGCAAACTCAGTTCTATTTGTTTGATCATCTGTGCCAATGAAATATGGATTTACTCGCTGATTTGGTTCTGGTTGATCTATCAAAGCTTGTGCTAAAGAACAATAATTAAATACTGTCAAATTACAAAGCACAAAAGTGTGTATAAATTTGTTAATAATTTTCATTTATTTAACCTACAGTTTTAGACCATTGTTCGGCGAGAATAGCAATAAAACATTTAAAAATTATTAGAAATGGAGGATCAATTTCAAATTCTGATGTAGGCCCTACTTTCCTTAAGCAAGCCTGTTTAACTTTCGCTTCTAGCAATATACGGAAGTCGCTATCCATACTAAAGAGACCGCCCTGATTGAAGTTTCTGAGCTGATCAATTTCTTGGATAGATTCTTCTCGTAAGATGTCGTTAAAATTCTTCAAATATTCTTCCAGTTGATCATAGGTAGTGATTTCAAAAGAATTAATTTCTTCCCAGCCACGATCTAAAACATTCAAACGGTCACTAGAAGTAAAAGCTTCTCCATTTATGAGACATTTTTCTCCGGTAAAAGGATAATCTTTTTTCTTACTTAAAAAACCACTTAGCTTAGTCCCTTCTGATGATACGACTAATCCACCACAAGCTTCTTCCTTAGGTTGAGGGGAGAGAGTTAATAGGTCAGGATTTTTATTTAGATCAGAAGCTCGCATCAGGATACCACAGGCTAGATCGTTAATTTCCGAGTTTTGGGTATAGACACCACTAGGAGTCAACCAATGCAAGAAACGAGATCCGTTGCCTCCCATTAAAATTGACGTAATGATACTAGAGTCATTAAAAAGTTTCTCTTTCTTTAGTTCTTTTTGTATCATCCCTAAATAGTGGAAAAGTCCACCGAAGGATAATGCTAGCAAAGTGCGAAACTGACGATTACGAGGCTTATCTGCATTCATAATGTAGCCTTCAGATAAAATTCTCTCTGAATTAGCTCGTAGATAAATATCCAAAGAAGCATTAAAGTTACGCTGATTTCCCAACACTTTAGCCACTGATTTTCCTGCTTCTGGAGGTAGACCAAAAATGTCACCAATAAAGGCCAGATTAGGCTCTAAAATGCTGTGAAAAATATCCCTTCCCGCATAAGGAACTGATGCTTGATGAACCAGTTGATTATCTTGCCAAACGGAAATATCCGATGTACCTCCGCCAATATCCACACAAGTAGTATAAATTAAATGCTTACTCAAAACATCGCCAAAGAATTGTGCAAAGGCAATGCTTTCTGTTTTTATACTCTGTCCCTGTAAATTATGATTTTGATTTGAAGTTATATCTAAATCTTTTAATACCTGTTGCCAAGCTCCGTTATATCGATTGATGTCCATGGGGGAAAAAGCGGACGGATAAGATACACTCCATTCAATGTTGCGGACTCCTTCCAGGGCGGCTTTAGCAGAAATCATTCGCACCAATTGCCCCAGGAAAGGTCGCTGGTATTGCACCTGTTTCCACTTAATATTGGTCTTGATATATTCCTTGTCAAACTCATACTTGTCCAGGCGGGGAACATAAATGCGGGCATTGGTAATTAAATTGGGAATTTCCCCTTCACTTTCTGCCCATCCTCTGGTTGTTAGCACCGTTGACATGGGAGGATTTTTTCCTTCTGGTAAAAGCAGATCAGGAATGAAGAACTCTCGATAAATTACTGTTTGAATATCCTCCAGACTATGGGTAATTTTGAGCAAATTAGTTTGTAACTGTAATCTTTCTGGGGCGCCGCTGGAGCCTTTCCGCACATAAACATTGGTAAACGAAGTACCGAAGTCGACTCCCACTGTCCAAGTGGTCGCATTACCCCCCTGGGCTTTGGGCACCCGCAGAGGAATCAAACCCAATGGTTGGGCATTTTTATCGATCGCCAGGAGGACATCAGGGTAGGCATCACATTTCCAGTACTGGTAACTTTCCTGGCCCGATCGCCGACTTTCTGACTGGGCATTGGGGGTAGGTTGATCCACCCGAAAAGCCAACTCGCCGTATTCTTCTGTAGTTTCCACCAGGAGGAAATACTCCTGTC
>NZ_JADEWJ010000070.1:0-15173 GCF_015207725.1 Synechocystis sp. LEGE 06083 | reverse complement strand
GAGATGGCCTCTGCGGAGCAGAAGAAGGACAACAAGCCCCTATTTTCCGCCAAACTGGTGACGAGTTTAGGGATCAGTGCGGTGCTATTTTTCGGTTCGCTGCCGATGATGCTGGGGGTGAATATTCCCCATTTTCCCCATATTTTCCATAATGCTTGGTTCCAATGGCTCCTGGCCACCCCAGTGCAGTTTTGGTGCGGGGCGGAATTTTACCGGGGAGCGTGGAAATCTGTGAGAACCCGCAGTGCCACCATGGACACCCTGGTGGCCTTGGGTACCAGTGCGGCCTACTTTTATTCCGTGGCCATTACCCTTTTTCCCCAATGGTTGACCAACCAAGGACTAGCGGCCCACGTTTATTTTGAAGCGGCGGCGGTGGTAATCACCCTGATTTTATTGGGAAGGTCCTTGGAACAGCGGGCTCGGCGGGAAACTTCGGCAGCCATCCGTAAATTAATGGGACTACAACCCCAAACTGCTTTGGCCAAACGGGGAGAAACCTGGCAAACAGTGGCGATCGCCGATCTAACTATTGATGATGTGGTGCGGGTGCGGCCCGGGGAAAAAATTCCGGTGGACGGTGTGGTGAAGGCTGGTAACTCCACAGTGGACGAATCCTTGGTGACAGGGGAAAGTTTTCCGGTGGATAAAACCGTTGGAGCGGAAGTGATCGGGGCCACGTTAAATAAAAGCGGCAGTTTGGATGTCCGAGTGACTAAGTTGGGGCAGGATTCTGTGCTCGCCCAAATTATCCAATTGGTACAGCAAGCCCAGGCTTCCAAGGCCCCCATCCAACATTTTGTTGACCGCATTACCCACTGGTTTGTCCCCACCGTGATCCTGGTGGCGATCGCCGCTTTTTGTACCTGGTGGATCACAACGGGAAATATTACTTTGGCGGTTTTAACCCTGGTGGAAGTGCTGATTATCGCTTGTCCCTGTGCATTGGGTTTGGCCACTCCCACCTCCGTGATGGTAGGTACGGGTAAGGGGGCAGAATATGGCGTGTTGATCAAAGAGGCCCGCAGTTTAGAAATGGCGGAAAAGCTAACAGCCATTGTGCTGGATAAAACCGGCACGTTAACCGAGGGTAAACCCAGTGTGACTAACTTTTTTACCCTGTCTCCCACCTCCACCGAGGAAAGCTTGCAGTTAGTCCAGTTGGCGGCCAGTTTGGAGCAATATTCCGAGCATCCCCTGGCGGAGGCGGTGGTTAATTACGGTCAATCCCAACAGGTAGGTTTGTTAGACATAGAAAACTTCCAGGCGATCGCCGGTTGTGGCGTGGCAGGACAATGGCAGGGCCAATGGCTGAGATTGGGGACGCCCAATTGGTTAGCAGACCTGGGGGTGAATGATACGGATCATCAACCATGGCAAAGCCAGGCCCAGCAATGGGAAGGGGAGCAAAAAACCGTCATTTGGCTCACGGTGGGCACGGAAATTAAAGCCCTCTTGGCGATCGCCGATGCCCTCAAACCCTCTTCTCCCCAAGTGGTACAAGCCCTGAAAAAACTAGGTTTATCCGTTTATATGCTCACCGGCGACAACCAGGCCACGGCCCAGGCCATTGCCGACAAAGTGGGTATTCGCCATGTGCTAGCCCAGGTACGTCCAGGGGATAAGGCCCAGCAAGTGGAACAACTGCAACAACGGGGTAACATCGTGGCCATGGTGGGGGATGGCATTAACGATGCTCCGGCCCTAGCCCAGGCCGATGTGGGTATAGCCATAGGGACCGGCACCGACGTGGCGATCGCCGCCAGTGACATCACCCTGATTACTGGAGATCTACAAGGAATTTTGACTGCCATCAAACTGAGCCGAGCCACCATGGGCAACATTAGGCAAAATCTCTTTTTTGCTTTCATCTACAACGTGGTGGGTATTCCTGTGGCTGCTGGGGTGTTCTATCCCCTTTTTGGTCTACTGCTCAATCCCATCCTGGCTGGAGCCGCCATGGCCTTTAGCTCCGTTTCTGTGGTGACTAACGCCCTTCGTCTGAAAAAGTTCCATCCTTAGAGCCTGTTTGTAAAGTCTGATTTTGCCCCCTAAATCCCCCAATACTGGGGGACCTTTACTCTGTTTCCCCCCAAATTTGGGGGGGCAGGGGGGCTTTTCAAACACGTCCCTAGTCGCTAGTCAAAATTTACTCTCATTAATTCCTAGACTGGAGGCTCATAGACCGCGGGCAAGCGGTTGGGTAGCCACACTTGGAAGTGGGTGCCTTGGTGTAATTGACTGTCAACACGAATTGAGCCGCCATGCAAATCAACACAGGTTTTGACAATATTCAAACCCAACCCTGTGCCTTGGACATTGCCCACATTACCGGCTCGCTGAAAAGTAGTAAACAACTTAGGAATATCCTGTGGAGGAATGCCAATCCCGTGGTCAGTTACATTAAAATCCACCCCCACATCAGCTAAGGCTAGTTTAATCTCAACAACACTACCGGCGGGCGAGTATTTCACTGCATTGCTGACTAAGTTAGTCATAATATGACCCAGGAGTTTTGGGTCCATAAACGTTGGCTCCACCACATCACCAAAATCAACATTAATGTGATGTCTTTGGCCAATTCCAGCTTGAATGGTATCAACAATGCCTGTGATGATCTCGATCACATTGATGGGGGCCGGTTGAAACTGGAGCTTACCCGATTCAGCCCGACCAATGAGCAAAATATCGTCCAACATAGCTTCTAAGCGACCAATTGCCTCATATATTCGTTGTAAATGTTTCTGTTCTCGTTCTGGACTTGCTTTCACCGCTGGAGAATTCAAGAGTTCAGCCGAGGACAATATCGTGGTCAACGGAGTTCTAAATTCATGGGAAACCATCGAGATAAAGCTAGTTTTTAAGGCATTAATTTCGTGGACTCGGGTCAGCATTTGCTGGATATTGTCTTCTATATGGCGGCGCTCAGAAACATCCCGAAATACCATCACAGCTCCCTCTGCCTGGCCGCTGAAGCCAATAATTGGGGCACAGCTATCATCAATGGCAATTCTGGCTCCATCGGGTTGTAATAGCATCACTGCCTGATCAAAAACCTGGTTACTCTCAAACTTCAGGGCGGCTTTGATCGGTGATGGATAAACTTCACCTTTAGCCGCATCAATAATCCGCACAATCTGGTCAAAATCCTGTCCGATGCCATCTTGGCTTGCACAGCCAGTTAAAACCTCAGCCACAGGGTTCATCAGGGTAATTTTTGCTTGGGCATCGGTGGTAATAACGGCATCGCCAATACTCGAAAGGGTGACCTCTAAGTATTCTTCATGACGGTTAGCAGTCATTTCGGCTTGGCGGCGGGAGCGAACTTCCCTCAAAGTCAACAGAACAATCAAGACTGTCAGGAATAAACCTAACAAGAACGTTCCCACTAGAACTAAAAGATTGATCTTCTGTCCTTGGATTGATTCTGCTTGGCGTTGGGACAGGAGGTCTTTTTCATGGGCTTTAATTTTCTGAAGAATATTTAAGGGCTCGTCAATTATGGTCACTAATTGCGGAGAAAGATATATATTATTAACACCTTCTAAATCTTGATTATCAATATCAATGATAGTTTGGTCAAGAATTTTGGTTTTGGCCAATATACTGGTTTCGAGCTCTCGCAAAGACGACTGCTGAATCGAGTTGTCTTGGGTCAAGGTTTTCAGTTTAAAGAGGTGTTGGAAAATTTCATTTCTACTGCGTTCGTATTTGTTCAAGGATCGATTTGGCAACAGGGAGTAACGGCGCACATCCAAAAGATTTTCGCGGGAGGATAGTTCTAATTGGTCAATTTCCCGGAGAACGTTGAGGGTATGGGCAACTTTTTGACTATTCTGACGAGACTTGTTTAAGGTCCATAATGATGCACCAGCAGACACTAGGAGCAGGATCATGATCAGGCCAATGCCAATGCCAAATTTGCGATAAAAGTTGTTTTGTTGAAGAGCCTGTGACCTCTGCTGAGCCTGTTCGACCAATGCCCCCATTGCCCGTCGTCTTTGAATTTCCATCACCACGAGCCGGGCTAATTCTTTAAGAGTGCGTTGTTGATCTGGGGTAAGTTCCCTTGGGATATAGTCACAGATACAGAGTGTTCCTAGGGCAAATCCATCGGGGGTGATCAGGGGCGCACCGGCATAAAAGCGAATCATTTTACCATTCAATTGGTGGAGATTTTCAGCATAGTTACTATCCCGTAGGGTATCTGGAATAATTAGGATATCCGGTTGTTGGATGGCAATATTGCAGTAAGCGGTCTGGCGTGGCCCCTCTGTAATCTCACAGCCAATTTTGGACTTAAACCACTGGCGATCGGCATCTACTAAACTGATCAAAACAATAGGAACTTGACAAACTTCCTTAACCAAATGCACGATTTGATCAAAGACAAATTCCGGTTGAGTGTCCAAAAGACGACAACTTCGTAAAACCCGCAGTCGCTCTTCTTCCCATTCGATCCCGTTCGCTAAACTGACTTCTTTCAATCGAGATACCTCAGTCTATTAAAGAGATCGCTTCTTGAAACAATATTTTTGAAATATTTCGGGAACTTCCCAGTTTTGTAACAGACTGAAAAACTCAGGCTCAGGAATGGGACGGCTGAAATAATATCCTTGCAAATAATCACATCCCCGTGCTTGCAAGAAGTTCATTTCAGCTAAGGTTTCTACCCCTTCTGCCACCACCTTTAAATTCAAATCATGACATAGGTGAATAATGGCTTGGACAATACGACCATTCTTGACATGACTATCAATATTACGAATAAAGCACTGATCAATTTTGACCGTACCTACAGGTAAACTTTGCAAATATTTGAGCGATGAATATCCTGTACCAAAATCGTCAATGGAGAAGGTGACCCCTAATTGCTTTAGGGAATTCAACAAAACAATAGTTTGATCTACATTGTCCATCAAACAGGTTTCTGTAACTTCAAATTCCAAGCAACGGAACGGTAGGTCATAGCACTGAAGCTTGCTTTCAATCATTTCATAGAGGTTTTCCTGGTTAAATTCTCGCGGAGAAAGATTGACCGCCACAGAGATCTCGCTCAATCCGTTGAGGTGCCAATGCAGTTGGTGTTGGCAAACCTGTTCCAAAACTTTTTGACCAATGTAAACAATTAACCCTGTTCTTTCAGCAATTGGGATAAACTGCGACGGAGGTAATAGGCCTTTTTCTGGATGTTCGCAACGTAAAAGGGCTTCTGCCCCGCTGATCATGCCGGTGGTAGCATCAATTTTTGGCTGATAGAAAACACGAAACCAAGATTGATCCAAAGCCTGGTACAAATCATCTTCCAGAATGAGTTGCTCTCGAACCTGCTGTTGTTTTATCTGATTATAAAAATGAAACGATTTCTCTTTGGGCGCAGTAATGGCGGCGAGGTGGGCATTGCGGACTAAAGACTCCAACTGAATTTCATCTTCTGGGAAACAAGTAATCCCAATAGTCGCTGATAACCGGGTACGCCATGGACCAGTTTCGAAGGGGGGAGCCAGGGCCTGGTGAACTGCTTGCGCAAAGGCTTCAATCTCAACTCGATTTTTGGGAGTTGCGGCAATGACTAAATACTGGTCATGATCGATCAAGAAAATAGCGTCCTCTGCGCCTAGACAAAGGGTGAGGCGATGGCTTAATTCCTTTAACAAATCCTGACATTGCTTGGGTGTGAGCGTCATCTCGATCTGGTCTAGTTGCAAAATCTGAACAGACAGAATTGCCACTAATTGACTAATCAGTTTTCGCTCAGCAATGGTTTTGTCAAATGATTCTCGCAACAAAAATTTGTTTGGCAATCCCGTGATCTGGTCATAATGGTAACTTTTTTCTAGCTCACGGCGGGTATTTTCAACGATTAAATTGCTTTGCTGTTGTTGAGAATTTACTTTGGATAACCGTGCGGCAATGGTTTCTAGTAACTCGACTCGACTAAATGGTTTGGTGAGGTAATCATCTGCTCCAAATTTCATTCCTGTACGTTGATCGACCCGATCTGCTTTAGCTGTGAGGAAAACAAAGGGAATTAATGCGGTGTCCAAGTTTTCTCGCAAGGACTTAATAACCCCATAGCCATCCAATTCTGGCATCATGACATCACATAAAATTAAATGGGGATTCTGACTTTCGGCAAGACTTACTCCGACGACGCCATTTTCCGCCGTCTGAACGATAAAGCCTTCATCTTCAAGCAATTCAGCAATATTTTCACGGATGGTCTCTTCGTCTTCAATGACCAAGATTTTTACATTATTGTTATTCATACGTAATTGTTATTCATACGTAGGACATAGAAAAAATTAATACTTGCGAATGGAAACTATGTTTCGTTGCGCACACAGTAACAATAATTTACATTGGCGTCAAGTTGTTGGTATTTTTTTTGAGGGAATCATTGTGAAGTGAGTCTTTGTCCTCAGTCCAAATGCTCAAAATAATGTTAATTTTACGTTAAATTCTAGCCAGATTTAGAACAAAAAATTTACGATGAAATGCTTATCCTTAAAGGGTTTGAAGGCTTTTTTCATCACTAAAGACGGTGGAAAGGATAAATTTTGAGCTAAAAACTGGCCAAGAATACATAAATTTTACCAACCTCTCATATTATCCTCTTTTTGCCCCGCTGTTCAGTCCAATTCTGACTGGAGCCGCCATGGCCTCTAGCTCCGTTTCCGTGGTGACTAACGCCCTACGTCTGAAACAATTCCGTCCTTAGAGTATGGAAAAACGCTAATTTTTTTGGTACTGACAATTGGTAAAAGGATCGATTATGATGGCCGTGTTGACCATAGGCGTCAAATCTAACTTTTAAACGTCATCAGCAATGGTTTTCCTGGATTTTCGGGTATGGAGGTCTGGCCTGAACCTGTTTTTTCCTTTATTTGCCCGTCACTTGCCAGTAACGCTCTGTTGCCCCCCCTTTTTGTGAATCCAATGCCATGGCTAAATCCCCCTGTTCTCAGTTACTAGGCGAAATTTTAAGGGATGCTGACCTCATCACCGAGGCTCAGATACAAGTTGCCCTTCAGGATCAACAGTATTCTCCTTTGCCCATTGGCGAGATTTTGGTAGTGCGGGGCTGGCTACACCAGGAAACCGTCGACTTTTTTGCTGAGTCCTGGCCCCGGATGGTTAAAACCCGCGATCGCCGTCCCCTGGGTTACTACTTACAGCAAGCTCATTTACTCCAGGAAGAACAGGTTGATTTAATCCTCGAAGAACAACGTAAGTTGGGAATCAGATTTGGTTCGGTGGCAGTGCTGAAAGGTTGGATGAAGCAAAAGACCCTTGACTATTTCCTCGAATATTTGGCACCGGAAGCTAGAACTACTTCCGCTTTCCAGGGTCGCAATACCGAGGCCAACATAGCTTTTAGCCGGGATACCCGTCTGCAAACGGAAGCGCCCCGCGAAACTGGCGATCGCCATGGCCAGACTAAGACCCCCCATCGGGATAGGGTCACTGGCTCTTCCCGCACAGCCAATAATAATGGTCGTATTGCCCTCAATCCCTTTGCTAGCAGTTCTGGTAACGGTAAAGCCCGCACCAGTAAAACTAAGCAGACCCATAGCAATGATAGCCACACTACCAATCCTAACCGGGAGGACTTCGACTTAGCCTCGGTTTTGGGGGAAAGTTCCAAGTCCACTGCTGAGAGGGATTGGGAAGACCCCATCTGGGTTGATTAGTCCTTCTCGCTTTCCAAATGGGGTGATTTGGAAAAGCACCTAAAAGCCCATCTTCCCTGGACTAGAGTCAACTGACCCCGCTCCTCAGACCCGTTTGTACCCGCCAGAGTTTGGCGTACACCCCTTGTTGTGCCAGCAGGCTTTCATGGTCGCCCATTTCCTCGACCAGGCCGTTTTCCAGCACATAAATTTGATCAGCATAGCGCACAGTGGAAAGGCGATGGGCAATGGTGATGGTGGTGCGGTTTCTGGTGATTTTTTCGAGGGAACGGACAATGGCCGCCTCCGTTTCGTTGTCCACTGCTGACGTGGCTTCATCCAAAATAAGAATGGGGGGATTCTTCAAAATCGCCCTGGCGATCGCCAACCGTTGCCGTTGACCACCGGAAAGTTTTTGTCCCCGTTCGCCGATGATGGTGTCGTAACCCTGGGGCAATTGCTCGATGAATTCTTCCGCCTCTGCTAAATTGGCCGCCCGTTGAATTTGGGTCAAAGTGGCATCTGCGCTGCCGTAGGCAATATTCTCCCGCACTGTGCCATGGAATAAAAACACATCCTGGCTCACCAAACCAATACTGCGCCGTAAATCCCCCAGGAAATATTTCTTTAGATCTACGCCATCGAGCAAAATATCTCCGCTGTCCCACTCGTATAACCGCAGTAATAATTTGACCAGGGTGCTTTTCCCTGACCCCGTTGCCCCCACAATGCCAATGGTTTGCCCGGCCGGTACCCGTAGGGAAATGTTTTTTAACACTGGTGAACGCTGGGGGTAGGCAAAGCTAATATTTTGGAAAATTACTTCTCCTTGTACTTGGCTAGGATGGAGACTCAATTCCCCCGGATGGGCTTGAATAGGGGTTGCTAAAAGTTGCATCACCCGCTGGGTGGAGGCCATGGCCCGTTGATATAGGTCCAAAGTTTTACCCAAACCGGTCAACGGCCAGAGCAGTCGTTGGGTTAAAAAGACCAACATGCTGTAACTGCCCACAGCCAAATTGCCCCGCACCGCATCTAAACCACCGAAGTAAAGAATGGTGGAAAAACCTACAAAAATAATTACCCGAATTAGGGGCACAAAGGCCGCACTCAAGGCGATCGCCTGTTGATTACTGTCTCGGTAGGCATCACTATCTTGCCGGAGCCTTTCCACTTCTTCCGCTTCGGTGGCGAAACTTTTGATGGTCATAATGCCACTGAGGTTATTCGAGAGGCGGCTGTTCAAATTACTGACCTTTTCCCGCACCAGGGCATAGCGGGAGGTGAGCAAAGACTGAAAGTAGATCGACCCCAACAGCACAAAGGGCATGGGCACCACTGCCATCCAGGCAATGTCCGGGGTAATAACAAAAAATGCACCGCCAATCACCACCACTGTGGTCAGCACCTGCAAAATTTCGTTGGCCCCCACGTCCAAAAACCGTTCCAACTGGTTGATGTCATCGTTGAGAATGGCCATCAGCCGCCCGGTACTTCTTTCCTCGAAATAGGCCAGGTCTAGCTGTTGCAAATGGGCATAGGCATCCAAGCGCAGATCATGTTGGATATCCTGGGCGAGGTTACGCCAAAGCCGCTCGTAGGCATATTCAAAAATCGATTCCAGGGCCCAAATAACCGCCGAAACCACCGTCAGCACTAGGAGTTGGCTTTCCACTGCCACAATGCCCCAGCGGGCCAGGAAAGAATCCTGCTGTTTGATCACCACATCCACCGCTAAACCAATTAGGGCGGGCGGGGCCAGGTCAAAAATCTTATTCAGCAGGGAGCAGGCGATCGCCCAGTAAATTTTGGTACGGTGGACCCGACTGTAATTTAAAAGGCTGAGGAGAGGAGCAATGGGTTTGGTCACAGGGCAGGCAAAGACAAAAAAACGGCGATTTTAGGCTGGGGCACCATCTAATACAGTACAGTGGAAGTCCTTTTTCTGCCCAAGGCTATGCTTGAAAATCTCAGGGCACTAAATCGCAATTTTCCTTAAAAGAGAATACCCACCAAAAATTTCCCCCCTTAATAAGGGGGGCCAGGGGGGATTAATCACTCCTATCAAGGGAGGCTAAGGGAGGAGGTTAATCGCCCTTGTCAAAGAAAGCTAGGGAGAATTAATCACCAGAAGCCAAAGGATTTTAACTCCAACCATCCAAGCCAGTTCTAAACAAATTTAGTGACTGAAATAGTGACTTCCCAGGAAATGATGGAAGATCAACATGCAAATTTTACTGATCAAATTTACGAGAGAAGCCCTCTTGTTTCAGGAATACAAACCGGGGAGACAGAGGGGGGAGATTCTTGGCATTATTGAAGCGGGTCTCGTAGCTCCAATTCCGAGTCGGTGCACCGTATAGCTGATTGCTCCATCGGCCTGTAACTCGCTCCGGCGTGCCTGTACTAACAAAAGACCCCGTGTAGTTTAAAGTACCCCAATTTTCATGGAAGCGGGGATAATTCTCCAAACCACCATTATATCCGGGGGTCTCAGTTGAGTTGGTGATGTCCGTACCCGATAGAAAGGCTGAATTGATTGTTGTGTCAAACGCATTCCCACCACAGCCCGTACCGCTGGCCTTGCGAAGTTGCTGATCAGTATTATCTATGCACCGCCGTGAAAGAACATTTAATGAATCAGCCAGAACACTGGCCGGTTGCCAATTGGTAATGTTATAGTCCCCCACCATATAAACCGCTTGGTCACTGACAAAAGTTAGACCAGTGGGGTCAAAGTTATTGGTAGTTTCTGCTAGTCCAGGCAATTGTCCGCCCCCTACCAAAGCAAATCCGTAGGGGCTAGCATTGGTGTCAGGGTTTGGGGTAGCGCCAGCACTAACAGTGGCATGGAAAACCAGACCATTACTACTGGTGTCAGAACCGGCCAAACCTAATCTTTGGAAGGAATTAGCCGGAGCAGCAGTGTCCGCTGTTGCCGTAGCAAATAACAGTTGATTGGCAGAAACTAAGCCCGTGCCAGTGTCATTAAGGTAAACTCCCTGGGAATTCCAAACAGTCAAACTTTCTATGTTGATCTGCATCAGCCTCATGGCCCTGAAATTGTTGCCAGGACTGCGCTCACGGTTATTGATAAAACTCACTCCATTGGTATAACCGGTGGTGTTGAAATGCTGGATGGGAGCACTAATAAAACAACCACCAGCCAGGGCGGCAATTTGATTAGGAGTCAATGTCCTTATCAGAGTTCGTTGAACAATGGTTAAAACTCCAAGATTCGTCTCCAATGCATCCCTGACACCACCAGTGCTATTTAGCGGAGAAGAGTCCAAAGTCACCCCCATAGCAGAGAAGGGAACTGGAGTGGTCTGAGACAGAATTGCCCTGCGGAGTGCATTAGGTAAATCGGTAATTTGGCCTGGGAGCAAACCGGTGACAACTGGGGCAGTGACAGGGGTACAAACCCCCGCCGTTACTGCGTTTCCCGTTGCTAAAATTGGTTGACGTAAACTGGCCAATTGGGCATTAGTCAGCGGTGTGGCAGTCCCAACCCCCAGCGCATCACGTTTGGTGGCTGTGACGTTATATGGAATGATCGTCGTGCCAATACCAGGGACATTAACACCAGTTTTCTCTGGAGCATAGACAAAGTTGATATCGGCTTGTTGAGCATAGTTACCCCCTGCCCCCAGGGAGCTGATGGTGGGAATAGACAATGCTTCAACGGCCAATTGTACCTGACTTCCCCACGTAGCATTGACATTGGCCGGTATCATCGCCGCTGTTGTTTGGGTCGTACTACCGGTTCCCCCCTGTAGGAGATTACGCAAAGTTCCGGCACTATTAGCTATCCTTACTCGGCCATCGGGATAGGTACTGTTATCATTTTTACGGCGATTGAACAAATCTCGGCCCACCGTCACTTGCCCTGTAATCGCCAATACGTTATTTGCCCCCAAAAACAGACTGCCGTTGGTGTGCACTGGACCGTTCAGGGTCATATTCGGCCCAGGCAGAATTTCCAAATCGTTGAGATAAAAAGCCGCAAACTGGAACATGGGAATTTGCCGACTTTTCACCGTCATTTCAGTCATGGCGATTACTTCGTCAGGGTTGGCATTTTGTTTGGCAGTAACGGAACTGATGTCATAACGAGTTTCCAGCATATTCAAGCCCTGAAAAGTCTCGCCAGGGGGTACCGTGCCCTGGATGGCCACACCACCGTTCTTGGGCACCACATAGCTGTAGGCCATAATGTTGGCCGTATTTTTATCAGGGGAAGCGAAGCTTGCCACCTTACAACGGAAATCCCCAGTGCCCATACTGGTCTGTTGTAGACATTGATTTAAAGAGCTTGGACTGGTGCCACTAGGGTTTCTATCACTGAGAAAAACATCCCGCAATTCCTCCACCCGCATATTGAGAGCGCCTTCTGCACCGTAAAAACCGCTATTTCCCGTGGCTGTCCCCTTGGCAGATATGTTATTAACCTTAGCCAAAATTGCATAGGCCACCAATAAACCGGATAGGGTAATTAGTAGGGACACTACCAGAAAGAGCATATAGCCCCTAGGGTTACCCTTGGGATTTCTAGAAAATAAAAATAGGGTGAGGCGAATATTGCTAACAGCGTTAAATTTAGGTTTCATGGCTTTGACGAATAGGAAGAAAGATAAGATAAGTTAGAGCAGGCTATAAAACAATAGAAAATAATTAAACTTTCTCCACTTAAAAATTAATTAAGTTACGGGGATAAAAAGTTTGGGTTTGGATTCGGCTATTAATGTTATCAATGTTGGTAGTAGACAGCCCAGGAGTATTGCTAGCAAGATTGGGTTTACTGGTAACTTCAATGCCATCAATTTGGGACCAGTTGTAGGTATCAGCCAAAGTAGGACTGCAGGTAAAGCTGTTAGTTTGGGGAAGAAGTGTTGTACATTGGGAGACGGTGTTACCTTGTCTAACTGCGGCTCTAACGGTGAACTGACCAACATTATTGATGAGATTAACCGGAGAGCCACCGTCAATACTTGTCTGGAGAGTATTCCCATTCAGTTGATAGGTACGTTCTTCTACAATTATTAACCTGGTTGCTCCCCCGGCAGTGTAGGCATTGGCAAGGGTTCCGGTGACATCGATGGAGGCCGAAGCAACTTGGTTTGCGCTAGGGGTACCTGATATGGCGCCCCCACCCGCATCATAGATTTTTTCTCCGGTGTAACTAAGACGTTCAAGCCGGCCACTGCCGTCGTAAATATAAATTCCCAGAGTGCCGCCATTACTTTGTCGATAGCTTCTCCACTCGAGCCAATCGTCGGGGTAATTATCCCCATTACCATCCACCGGAACACAACCAGCCGGCGCTGCAAGATCGGAGGTCAACACTGTGATTGATGTCTGCGCCCCAGCCGTTAGGCCCTGACAAATTCTTAGCTTAGTTGATACTTTCAGTTGACGAACAGTCAGTTTTGAATTATCCGAACCGCTGGGAAAAGGTTCAATGGAAATAACCGGAAAACTAGAATCCACACCAACGCCTTCCCCCGCTTGGGTAATGGCCGGTCCCACTATATCAAACACGGTTCTCAAATTCTGGTTGGTGTCATTTTTTGCTGCATCTTTCAAATACATTTCCCTGTTAACAAAAAAAGCAAAAGAGGCTAGCTGAAGCAAAATGCCAGCAATGACTACTGACACAATTAGTTCAATTACGGTCACCCCCCGGTTATTTTTACGGGCAACATTAGGAGCGGATGCGGAGGCGAGCAAAAACAGTTTGTACACGATAGATAGTTTCATTGGGATTATTGGAGGCTTTAACTTCAAGTAAGATTTGGCGGGCAAAATCGTTTTCCCCCACTGTTGTGGAACAGGTGCCGGCAGGATTGGCTGGATTTAAAGTGGTGCCCTTCGTGCAAATATACTGATCAACCTGATATTTATCGCCATTTTGTCCTGGCACATTCGTCAGCACTGTTTTGCCCAACTTGCTGTTCAGATCAGTCATAGGTTGGCGGCGGAGATCACTCATCAAGTTATTGGCCACCGCAGTAGCTCCACTGATCTGGCGGTTCTTGGCATTCTGCATACCAAAGTTCATAAAGGCAGGCAACATCACCGCTATGGTAATGCTGAGGATTATGAGGGCAACGAGGTTTTCTGTCATGGTGAAGCCCTCGTCGGCCCTTCTGAGTTTGAAAAGTTTAAGTTGTTGTTTTGTCTGCATTGCCCATAGTCCTTTGACTAAAAATTTCCCAAAATTTGCTTTAGCAACTATTAGTTTTTAATTTCCCATGGCTCCACCAGGGGCAACGGTAACCTTCGCTTCCTGATTGGTACGGGTATTGGTTAGAACTAATTCAAGATTGCTATTGACTACGCCATCGGCGTTAAATAGGGTCACTAAACCCCGGCTGTTAATGCAGATAGACCACCCAGTCACTGCCGTACCGCCAAATCTTCCCGTCAGGCGGACATCAGGATCAGTTTTGGCGCTCTTCTTGTTGATGTTAAGGTCTTCTGCCAAGAACACCCCATCGTTCCTCCAGTTTTTCACAGTTTCCACCTTTGTTCCTGTTGCTTTTGCCCCCACTGCCCCCCCTAGGGTTAGGGTGTTATCTCCGAAGTTAACCGACAGCACATCTGCCTGGGTTCCCCCTACACTCACACGATCGCCAATGGCAAATCCATTCACGCTATTCAGGGCAATGGTGGTATCCGTAGCTAAGGACGGTTGACGGAGGGTGGCATTGGCTTGACAGCTACCACTCCTGATTTTTTGTACCTGGATTGCCTCGTTGGGATTATTCGGATCGGCGTTGATGCGATAGGTGGAAGTGGTCGTTATTGCCCTGGTTCTGGCAGTCTTGACTGCGTTCTGTAGGCGGTCCTGGCTGTATTTAAGGGAGTTTTCGTTCCATTGCCCAGAGTTTATTGCCAAACCTGACAGGATGCCAATCATCACCATTACCACCACCAACTCCATGAGAGTGTATCCGGAAGCCGGAGAAGCCCTTTGGGAATTCCTGGCCAACAGTAGAAGTGAGTGGAATTTGGAAAATGGAGTTTTGTACATAGTCAGTGGGGATTCTGGCGATCGGTGCAAGGCCGTTGGGGGATCTTTTCTTACTTATTTCGGGGTTGATTTTTAGGGTTAAACTTTGGTTTAGTAATGAAATTTTAAGCTTAAGTAAAGGACTTCTAAGTTGCTCCTAAAGACAACCAATGTTATTCAGGTTATGGAGAATAGATGGGGGTAGGGGGGATTTTTGTCTACAAAGTCAAGGTTTGGCAATGGAGTTTTTAAACAAAATCTCTGGGCTGTTGCTAGTCAAATCAAACACGTATTGGCATAGGATAGGTGACAACTAACATCACTTACAATATTAATTTAATTTACGGCATGTGATTGTTAACTAACGCACCAAAGGTTGTGACACTGAGCACCAAAATAGTCTATCTGTTTGCGATTTCTCCCTGTAATTAGTGGGATGACGGTGACTAGGGGGGGATTTAGTTATTATTCGGATACATTTTAAT
>NZ_JADEWJ010000428.1:0-1735 GCF_015207725.1 Synechocystis sp. LEGE 06083 | reverse complement strand
GGGATTGTGGCCGTATCCTTGGCCATTCGGGATGATTTGAACAATCAGGAAGCAGGCCAAGTACAGTTTTTCGATACAGCTACCGGCAATTTCCTGGGTAAAGTGCTGGTGGGCTTTTTACCCGATATGGTCACCTTTAGCCCCGATGGCACCAAGGTTTTAACTGCCAATGAAGGGGAACCAAACGAAGGCTATACAGTGGACCCTGTGGGTTCGGTAAGTATTGTCGATATCACCGGTGGTTTTACCAATTTAGTTGCCCAGACTGCTACTTTTGATAGTTTTAATGCCCAAAAAGCCGACTTACTGGCCGCTGGGGTGAGACTTTTTGGTCAAATTTTTGATGAAAATGGTAATTTTGTCCGGAATAGCACCGTAGCGGAAGATCTGGAGCCGGAATATATTGCCTTCAACGGAGAGGGCACCAAAGCCTGGGTCACCCTGCAAGAAAATAACGCCATTGCGGTGGTTGACATTGCCAGTGCCACAGTAGAAGCGATTCTGCCCCTGGGTTTCAAAGACCACAGCTTGCCTGGTAATGGCTTGGATGCGAGCGATCGGGATGGGGGGATTAATATTCAGAATTGGCCTATTTTCGGCATGTATATGCCCGACAGCATTGCCTCCTTTACCGTCGGTGGCCAGACCTACTACATCACTGCCAACGAAGGGGACGCCCGCAACCGCCCTTCTGACGATGATATTTTTCCCTCTCCGTTTGATGGAGAAGGGGATATTTTTCTGGAAGAAGCTCGCGTTAAGGATTTAATTCTAGACCCAACTGCATTTCCCAATGCCGCAGAGTTACAGGCAGATGCCAACCTTGGTCGTCTGACCGTAACCACCAAATTTGGGGACATTGATGGGGACGGGGATTTTGATGAACTCTATGTTTTTGGTGCCCGTTCTTTCTCCATTTGGGATAGCAACGGTAATTTGGTCTACGACAGTGGCGAAGATTTTGAACGGATTGTCGCTGAATCCATACCGGATTTTTTCAATGCCAGCAACAGCAACAATAGTTTCGATAACCGCAGTGATAATAAGGGGCCTGAGCCAGAAGGGGTGACAGTGGGCACCATCGACGGCCGTACCTATGCCTTTGTGGGACTAGAACGCATTGGCGGCGTCATGGTTTATGACGTAACCAACCCCCAGGTCCCCGAGTTTATTCAGTACATTAACCCCCGGGATTTCACTGTTGATCCGGAGTCTAATTTGACCGATTCCGGCCCAGAAGGGTTAATTTTCATCGATGCGGCCGACAGTCCCAACGGTAAGCCGCTGTTGGTGGTGAGCAATGAGGTGAGTCAAACCACTGCCATTTTTGAGGTTAATGTCCCTACCCCCCAGCCCTTCAAATTGCAGTTATTCCATGCCTCTGACCAGGAAGGGGGAGTCCCTGCGTTGGATGATGCGCCCCGGTTTTCTGCTGTGCTCAATGCCTTACTACAACAGGACATTGACAATGACGGTATTGCCGGTTTTACCAATAACCTCATTCTCTCCTCTGGGGATGCCTATATTCCTGGTCTGTTCTTCAGTGCTTCCCAGGACATCTTTGGCGGTGTAGGTCGGGCGGATATTCTGATTCAAAACGAGTTAGGTTTCCAGGCGATCGCCTTTGGCAACCACGAATTTGACCTAGGCACTGCGTTGATCGCCGACTTGATTGGGGGAGACCCGGCGGATAACTTCCCCGGAGCAAACTTTCCCTACCTCAGCAGTAATCTAG
>NZ_JADEWJ010000427.1:0-1739 GCF_015207725.1 Synechocystis sp. LEGE 06083 | reverse complement strand
TAACTATATTTTCCTACTCCACCATCGCCAGAAAAATCAGGCCGCAGTGGTAGATCCAGCGGTAGCTAAACCTGTATTGGAATACCTACAAAAATTGGGGGCTGATTTAGTCGCCATTTACAACACCCATCATCACTGGGACCATGTAGGGGCTAATCGGGAATTATTAGCCCAATATCCAAACCTAGAAATTTACGGCGGGGCAGAAGACGAAGGGCGCATTCCCGGCCAAACGATTTTTCTCCAAGATGGCGATCACCTGAAGTTTGCTGGCAGGGAAGCAACAGTCTATTTTGTCCCCGGACATACCAGGGCCCACATTGCCTATTACTTTGCTCCTGGAACCGGGGCAACTACAGGGGATTTATTTTGCGGCGACACTATTTTTGCCGGGGGCTGTGGCCGTTTATTTGAAGGAACCCCGGCCCAGATGGTGCAATCCATTGGCAAATTACGACAATTACCGGATCAAACTCGGCTGTGGTGCGCCCACGAATATACCCTAGGTAATCTCAAATTTGCCCTCACCGTTGATCCCAACAATGGCGACCTCCAGGAACGATTCCAAACAGTGCAAGGCGATCGCCAACGGGGACAGGCCACCGTACCGTCTTGGTTAGGCACAGAAAAAAGCACCAATCCATTTCTGCGGTGGGACGATCCAACTATTCAAGCTCGGATGGGACTGACGGAGCCAGCGCGGGTATTTGGCAAGCTCCGGGGCATGAAGGACAATTTTTAACTAATTTTTAACTTTTGGGCGGTAAATTAAGTCGATTTAGTTTGGTGCATCAATCATGGTAGCCGTAGATATGGGTCAATTGTCCCAACCGATTACCGTAGTCCCAACCAGGCCAGAACCCCCTGGTTAGTGAAATATTCAATCACCAAAATGAGTAGAAATCCCACCATGGCGGCCCGGCCATTCAGCTTTTCTGCATAGTTGTTGAAGCCAAATTTGGGGTCTTCCTGCACGGGGGTTTGGTTCGGTTGTAGTTCTTCACTCATGGGATTTTCTCGGATGATCAACTAGGTTTACAATTCTTTACCTTTCTTTCCCTTTTAGCTTGAGTAAGTTACCCCGTCAATGGGTACGTCAGAGTTGAAAGGGTTATTCAGTTCCGCCTGGGCCTGTAATTCCAGCTCCAGCAACCTTTGGGCTTCTGCGTCCGCCGCGGCCATTTCATCGAGCCATTGCCACACCAGTTGCATCAAGTCATCCAAGCCTCTACGGGTGGCCGCCGAAATGTGCAAACAGGGGGCATCGCTGAATCGTTGTAATTCCGCTTCAATTTCCCTGATCATTTCTTCGTCCAGGGCATCAATTTTATTCAGGGCAATGATTTGGGGTTTTTCCATCAGTCCCCGGCCATAGGCGGCCAACTCCTGTTCTATGACTCGAAAATTGGCGATCGGGTCCCCAGCAGTCACATCCAACACATGGAGCAGTAAACGAGTCCGTTCAATATGGCGCAGAAATTCGTGCCCCAGGCCAATGCCCGCCGCCGCCCCTTCAATTAGCCCTGGAATATCAGCAAAAACGGTGCCATCCCCCGTCGGTTTTCGCACCACCCCCAAATTAGGTACCAGGGTAGTAAAGGGATAATCGGCAATTTTAGGGCGAGCCGCCGATAAAGCCGCAATGAGGGTGGATTTCCCCGCATTGGGCAAACCAATAATGCCCACTTCCGCCAGCAGTTTAAGCTCTAATCGCAGTTGTCGCTGTTCCCGTTCCAATC
>NZ_JADEWJ010000426.1:0-1743 GCF_015207725.1 Synechocystis sp. LEGE 06083 | reverse complement strand
CCTGAAGATCGGGCAAAAATTTATAGTGATCAAATTAGCCTAGGGAACTATTTAATCATGGTGGAAGGCACCAATTCTGACATTACTTTTGCTGAATCAATTCTTGATAAACACGGCATCAATGGTTGGTATGTTTACAACACCCCCAATCGTACAGTGACGACAGTTTCCACTACTACTACCAGTAGTCCTGCTGCGGATCGTTCCATTACCAATCGTTAAACTCATTAATCTTAGCTAAAACCCATCAATTTTTCAGACCTGATTAATTATCTAAACATCATTTTGGAGTTTTTTATGATTTCCTTGCAACAAATCCATCGCTTCTTTTATCGGCTAAGCTTGACTGCAATTTTGTTAATTATTGTCACTTTTAGTTTTGGTGCTGAAAAGTCCTGGGCCACCATGCCCATTAACCAATTAATTCATTCTCCCCAACCCCAAATTGCTATCATGAATCGCATTGATGCTATGTCTAAAGATGTGGAAGGCAAAGCCCAAGAGGCGATCGGTAATCTTACCGGCGATCCTAAAAATCAAATGATGGGTAAAGCCAAACAAGTGCAAAGCCAAGCGATGAATGCCGCCGAAGATGTTAAAGACAGCACAGAATTGAAAGGACGAGCCAAAGCCGTTGCCAAAAATCTTGAGGGTAAAGCCCAGGAAATGAAAGGCAATATAACCGATAATACCCAGGATAAAATGATGGGTAAAGCCAAACAAGCGGAAAGTCAAGCTCGCAATTTAGCTGAGGATATAAAAGATGTCTTTCGCTAAATAGCTGACAAACTCTTGGTCTAGGAAATATCTTGATTAGACAATAATACTTCGATCCATATTACACCTAATACTACCAATATTGATTGAAGTATTTTGACAAATAATTTTAATTTTGGGTTTAATCTTTATGACATTTCCTTCTCAAAGATACCGTAAAATCTTAATTGAAAAGAAATTGACTTTTGATATATTTGTTGGTTATAAGCGGGAAACTACATATAATGCCTTGCTCCGCAAATACGACAAATTTTACTTTAATTAATTATTCTTGGAGGTAAATATGTTTGACCTTGTGTGGACTGCTGTTGTTATCCTTTTTATTCTTTGGATATTAGGTTTCTCCATTAATATTGGAGGGAGTTTAATTCACCTCCTTCTAGTGTTGGTTTTAATTGGCATTATTTATAATTTATTTTTGAGAGGTCGTATTGGCTAATAATTATCTTTTTCATGTTTATTTTTGATCAATAGTTTTTGGAGCTTTTAGCATGTCTTTTCCTAGTAAAATTCCCCAAGTTACTCACCACAGTAATGGCAGTGAACTAATTCCCTCTGGAGTACCCTTGGAGGTACCTGTTGAGTCTGATTTAGGTTCTGGTTATGTTCAAGATGAGGCCGGTGTTCTTAATAATTACTCTGTGGAACCCCCTGTTACCGGAGTTAAACAAAGCCGTGAACGATTAATACTCTTGGGGCTAGGGGCGATCGCCGTATTGTTCAGTCTGCTATGGATTGTCTCTAGTGTTAGTTGAAATTCGCCTAATTTCTTAAGCAATATATTGATAACTTAATTATGAATATTACAGTTAATGATTGAGTGATCAATTATGGGTAGATTGTCATGATAACCAACATAAAAATTAAGGGAATGGGATCAATTTTACATCCCAATGGTGTTGCTTTTCGGGTCTGGGCTCCCAATGCAGATCGAGTTTCTGTAATTGGATCCTTTAACAATTGGAA
>NZ_JADEWJ010000425.1:0-1753 GCF_015207725.1 Synechocystis sp. LEGE 06083 | reverse complement strand
TCCTTGGCTTCTCCCCCGGCGATCAGAATGGTGGGGCCTTTCATGGAAGATAGTCCCACTTCCGCCGCATCATAGTTAGTGGCCTTACTGTCATTGATAAATTGCACTCCATTGACGGTGCAAATGGGTTCTAAGCGGTGGGCCACTCCGGTGAAAGTTAACAAGGTTTCTGTGATCGCTTTTTTATCTATGCCAGCTAAACGGGCGGCGGCGATCGCCATTAGCAAATTTTGTTGGTTATGTTGCCCAGGCATTTTGAATAAATTAATCGGGGCAATCAATTCCCCAAAGGCATTGACCCAATTGTCCTGCAGGTAAACCCCCTGTTTGGGGTCACAAAGACCGGCCAGATGATTAGCTCCCTGGGTACTAGTCCAATGGGCTTGGGGGTATAAACCGGGGCCATGGCCATAGAGGTGGGGATCGTCGCCGTTGAGCACCTGAATGGTGGAGCGGGAAAGCAAACTGGCTTTGATGTTGAAATAATTTTCTAAGGTTTTGTGGCGGTTGAGGTGATCGGGAGTAAAGGTGGTCCAAAGGCCAATTTGGGGCGCTAGGGTGGGGGAAGATTCAATTTGGTAACTGCTAATTTCGGCCACAATCCAATCGTAGTTCTGGTTTTGTAGCACCAATTCGCAGGCCGCATGGCCAATGTTGCCGCAGGCGGGGGCCTTCAAACCTGCTTTTTGGAAAATGGCATGGACCAAGGATGTGGTGGTGGTTTTACCATTGGTGCCAGTGATCCCCAGCCAGGGTACAGCGTGGAGATATTGCCAAGCTAGTTCCAATTCCCCTATCACTTCCACCCCTTTTGCCCGGGCGGCCACCAACAGGGGAATGTCCCAGGGCACCCCAGGGCTAACTACCATGCGTTCGGGCCAAGTCGTTGTCGTTGGCTCCAGGCGATCGCCTAGGTTAAGGCTGATGCCCTCCTGGATTAGGGGTTGTCCCATGGCCCGCAGTTGCTCATTATCCGCCTGGTCGAATACTGTTACCTCCCAGCCATCCCGATGCAAAACTCGAGCCGCGGCAATACCGGAACGTCCTAACCCAATTACACAAGCCTGGGGCATATGATTTGACTTTACTGTGGAAAACTAACGAATGGAGGTGGCGGGTCCAAAGGGAATCCCGCTGGCATCGATGTCGCACCATTGTAGCTTTGAGGGGGATCCCAGCCAACCAACCTCGACAATTCCATCGGGCAAGTTGAGCCATTTCAGGGTATTTTAGATTTTTTTCAACCTTGGTTGAGCTTTATACCAGGGCAGCCGAGGTTTGGCTTTCTGCTTCTGAAGTCCAGTCGAAATATCTCGCTAAACCTTCCTCTGGCCCCACCACGGAAAGGTAGGGTTCCGCCAAATAGTTTTGGGCCACCCGTTGGGCATCGGGCGCTGTCACGGCTTTAACCTGTTCTTGAAATTCGCTGTCAAAACCCAAACCCAAGCCCAAGGTTTCATACCAACCAAATAGATGGGCAATTTCTCCATTGGTTTGTTTACCCAGGGCATACTGGCCCAACAGTTTATTTTTCGCCGCCGTAATTTCCTCTTCCTCCAACGCCTGGGCGCATAATCGCTCGGTTTCCGCCCGTAGGCCGGCAATGGCGATCGCCGTATTTTCTGGGGCAGTGCCCATATAGGTGACAAATTGGGAAGACCCCAACCGGGTGGGGTAAAAAGCCGATACGTCGTAGGCTAAACACCGTTTTTCCCTTAGTTCTACAAACAAGCGGCTAGAGAGACCATTGCCC
>NZ_JADEWJ010000424.1:0-1772 GCF_015207725.1 Synechocystis sp. LEGE 06083 | reverse complement strand
CACTACGGCAGACAAAAACGTTCCATTGGCCCCGCCAACAAGCCAGCGTGGAAAAAATTTATCGCTATCTGGATGAAAACAATCTACCCCTGAGAGCGGTTTGCCCGGGGGGGCATGTGGGCTATTTGCGGGGGGAAGACTGGTGCTTGAATCCAAGCAACGCACTGGAATCAATGCTCAGCGAATTTCAAGCAAAGGTCTAACGGAGCCTAGAACCATCTACGCACCCAATCAGACCGGGGAAATAGCGTTTGTCTAGTTCCCCTCTCCCCCCAAAAAACTGAGCAAGCATTGGGGTTAAACGGCTTGGGGTTGTTGCTGGGGTTGGAACTGGAAGAGAGAATAAACCACGTTACGGCGGATATCAATCATCATTTCCAGGAACATTTCATAACCCTCCTGTTTATATTCAATTAGGGGATCTTTTTGTCCATAACCTCGCAAACCAATGGACTCCCGCAGGGCCTCCATGGACTGGAGGTGTTCCCGCCAAAGATTATCAATCTGTTGCAGGATGAAATATCGCTCCGCTTCCCGCATTAAACCGGGACGCACTTTGTCCACCTGGTTCTCCTTGAGATCATAGGCTTTGCGGACTTCTTCATGGAAAAAGGTTTTCATTTCCCACACGGTCATATCTCCCAAGTCTTCCACCGTTAAGTCCTCGAGCAGATAGACAAATTGCTTAGCCTTATCGAGCATATTTTCCACGTCCCATTCCTCCGGTGGTAATTCCGGATTAACGTAGGCATCGACGATTTCATCCATGGTTTTTTCGGCATAGACCAATACCTGTTCCTTCAGGTCTAGTCCCTCCAATACCCGTCGCCGCTCTGCATAAATGGCCTTCCTCTGGTTATTCATCACTTCGTCATACTCAAACACCTGCTTACGGATGTCGTAGTAATAGGTTTCCACCTTTTTCTGGGCCCCCTCCAGGGAACCGGTGAGCATTTTCGATTCAATGGGCATATCCTCTTCCACTCGGAACATGTTCATCAGCCCCGCCACTCGATCGCCGCCAAAAATGCGCAAGAGGTTATCTTCCAAGCTGAGGAAAAAGCGAGTGGATCCGGGGTCCCCTTGGCGACCAGCCCGGCCCCGCAGTTGGTTATCTACTCGACGGGATTCATGGCGCTCTGTACCAATAACGTGTAATCCCCCCAGCTCAACCACCTCTTTATGTTCCGCCGAAGTCAGTACCTCATACTCCCGGCGAATTTGGTTGTAAACTTCCCGCAGTTTGAGAATGACCAGATCATCGGTGGGCCCCTTCTCCGAGGCGATCGCCAATTTATCTTCTGCTTCTAGTTCCGTTAGACTTTGTAGACCGTACTGGTCCACCGCAAACTTCACCGCTTTTTTGAGCAGATCTTCTGTTTCTTGGCTAATAGTAGTGGGATAAATATCTGGAGAAACCTGCCAGGTTTTGACTTTTTTCTTGCCATTTTGGTTACCAAAGCCCTGGGGTTTTTCTCGACCGCTCACCCAACCTGTTACTCCAGCCCCCAACTCATCATCTTCGGGGCGGACAATTTTAGGCATCAAATATTCCCGCACTTTCAGGCGGGCCATGTAATCCGCATTACCCCCCAGAATAATATCTGTACCTCGACCAGCCATGTTGGTGGCAATGGTCACCGCCCCCTTTCTTCCTGCTTGGGCGACAATTTCTGATTCCCGTTCCACATTCTCTGGGCGAGCATTGAGCAGGTTGTGGTGAATGCCGCTGGCCTGTAACAGCCGGGAAATAACCTCCGACTTTTCCACAC
>NZ_JADEWJ010000423.1:0-1773 GCF_015207725.1 Synechocystis sp. LEGE 06083 | reverse complement strand
GTATCTGAACGACTATTTCAAGAAATCAGATCCGTTCGAACGTGCAAAAACAACGATGGTGGCTGTTGAAATTCAGTCAGCCTTGCCACTGTCAGGAACAACATGGCAGGTCAATTGGACTGAAACCGCGCGAGGCTTAAATGGCTCAGTTGATGGGCTTACACGCTGGCAAGCAATCATCACCGTTAAAAACTTCACCCCGACAACGCCAAAGCAAATCATCGCCAACCCCACAGGGGTCGTGGTTGATCAGCTTGCTTGGACCCAACAACTGTAATTTTTAAATATTTAAGGAATTACGACAATGAAAAAGACTTTTATTTTTGCAGGCTTGATGGCAGCAGTTTTTTCAATCAATCCAGCCCTTGCGGCCAAATCAAACAGCTTGGCCAACGTTCAGGCAATCGAAGCACTAAGAACGATTGCGCCGGATCGTTTTGATTTCACATACACGGGAGAATTGACCGGAGCATTGCAAAAGCTCAAGGAAATTCAACCCGGCTTGGGCCTTGGAAAATTCCGAGGCCACCCAGTTCCGATTGTCGTTGATGTGACTTTGACGCAAGCCAGTCTTTGGGAAACACTGCAAAAAATTGCAGATCAAGCAGACCCCGTGGCCGATTTGGTGTGGGATGGAAAAACAGTTTCTTTGCAATACAAAAAGCACACGCCAAAGGGGATGGATGCCGTGCGATTGGAGGCAAAAAAATGGCAGCTTGGTGAAAACGCTCAGCCTGTTTTGAGCCCAGAAGGCGTTTTGCTATTCCCGTTTGGCCAAGGCCAGCCTGAAGTCGTGTGTGCTCCCCTTCGTGCTTGCTCGATTCAGCTTCAGCAGGGCGAAGTGATTAACAACGTCATTTTGGGTGACACCGTGCGCTGGATTCCAGCTCCAGCCAAGACCGGCGAAGGTCCAATGGCCACACCACATGTGATCGTAAAGCCAACAGAAAAAGGCTTAACGACAAACCTTTTGGTGACAACAAACCGTCGAACTTATGTGATGACACTTAGGTCGTCAGATACCAATTATTCAAGTGTCGTGGGTTATTACTACCCATATGACATGGTTCAAAACTGGCAGGGCGAAATGGAAATGGCGCAAAGAAAGGCACAGGAAGAGGCCAATCGCAAGGTGGCCGACATGCCCATTTCATCCATTGAACAGCTCAATCTAGATGGTTACGAGCTCAAAGGCAATAACCGCTTGGCATGGTATCCAACGCGCGTTTTTGATGATGGCACCCATGTGTGGATTCAAACGCCTCCCAGCATGCGGTCAAGTGAAGCCCCCGCGCTGGTGGTGTTGGACAAAGAGGGCAATTCGGAATTGGTCAATTACCGCGTGAAAACAGCCCAACAAGGTGGAAATGAAGTCACTTACTACATTGTGGACAAGCTCTTCGAGCGGGCCGGCTTGATTTTGGGTGTGGACGATGAACAAGAAAAAGTTGAAATCGTAAAAAAAAACACACGGGATCAACGCAGTCATTTCAACAGTCACTTCAACAACTACAACTAAAAGGTAATCGCCATGGCCCAAGAAATTGACCCATCCATTTTGAGCGATGAAAGCCCATCGGGTTTGAATCCAAACAATGCCGTAAACGGAGGTTTGAACCTTCGTGGAACCCCCAGCGGTATTAAAAAAATGAACAAAAAAGGAATGATTATTGCCGGTGCCGTTTTAGGATGCGCGGCCATTGTTGCGGTGACCACCTTTGGTGGTGGAGCAAATGCGGTGAAAGATTCGGCCACGGATGCAGTCGCCAACCA
>NZ_JADEWJ010000069.1:0-15472 GCF_015207725.1 Synechocystis sp. LEGE 06083 | reverse complement strand
TACCCATGTTTTAGATGAGTTGACCAAGCTTTTTAATAAAGTTAATGAGCTAGATCGATTAAGATATTTGGTCAATTCATGGGACATATTCTGCCATTCACCTGCCTAGATTGATGGAAGAGGGATACTTGCCTCGCTTCAAGGTTACCGAAGGTAGCTCACCAAACATTTGTTTATAGTCGCGGGCAAAGTATCCTAAGTGGTAAAAGCCGAACAAAGTTGCAATTTCAGTCACAGTTTCTTGGTTTGGATTAGCAACCTTTAAAGCTCGATAAACCCCTTGCAATCGCAAGATTTTCAAATAAGCCATTGGACTTCTGCCAAACAGTTCTTGAAAGCCGTAGCAGAGGGCGCGGCTACTGGCGTCTAGGGCTTCGCAAAGGTCAGTGAGCGTTAGCGGTTGGTCGAGGTATGATCGCATATATTCATCAGCCTGCTTAACCAGGTGTGATCGGCGGAAGAATGTACCAGCAATTTTGTGGCTTCTTTGAGCAGGTAAGGACGTCACAAATAACAGCAGAAAATCTTCTAAAACGATCCGTTGAAAACCTGGCTTTAGCAATAGTGGTGATCTCTGGATTAACAATTCATAAAGCTGCTCTAAGTAGGCACGTAAGCACGACAAAGACTCTGGCATATAGACATAGTTTTCCGCCAAGAAACTGGCATCTAAATCTGGCCGATCCAAAGTTTGGGTACACGCTTCAAACACATCTGGTCGGATATAAACAGCACAGTATAAACATCCCCCCGGAAAGACCAGATCCGCCTTACGTTCAGGGTCAAAGCCAAACAAATAGTCCTCGGTCACCAGTCGTCTATTTTCAATTCCCTGCTGACCTTTACCCTTGAGAATCATGGCAAAAGTCAAAAAATCCGTCTGCTTATCGCCAAAGGCATGCAGGTTTCGGTTGACATAATTGAAATTAAACTGAACGGCTCCTAAATTAAGGGCAACTGATTCGCACTTAAACGGTTCACGCTCTAAGGGAGTCAGGCGGACATCTTCAGGCAAAAAAAACGCTAATTCATCAATATCTTTGAATAAATAGTACTTTGCACTATTTAAGGCAAGGTTATTCGGCAGTTCAGCCATCCGACTTTTCAGCGGTTTCATATCTTGTCAAAGTAATGTCCAACTTGATACCGAAGCCAATGCTGAAATCATATTTTTCAATTGAAATCCTTTAAGTTTTTTAATCCTTTGCTGCTGCAAACTCGCGATTTTTAGATAGTCATTTATTTTGCAGCGGCATATTGTGGAGGTTTATGGTCAACTCTGAAATCAATTATGCCGCAAGGTGTTGTGCGATTGCCGGCTGGCCATAACTCATCTCAAAATGACGCATAGGAACGGAAATAATGCGCAACGTAAAAGCTTTGGGCTTTGCTATCGCCTTTGTCGTGGCAGTTGTGTTAGGAATGCATCACTGGTGGTCGCCAGCGGCGATCGCCCAGCAACCCCCTCGCCCCAACATCGTTTACATCATGGCCGACGACCAGGGGTGGAAAGATGTCGGGTTTCATGGCTCAGATATTCAGACCCCCAACCTCGATCGCCTCGCCCAAACGGGAATCCTTCTCGAAAAGTACCATGCCCATCCCTAGTGCACCCCCTCAAGAGCGGCCCTGATGACGGGGCGCTATCCCTTCCGTTATGGGTTGCAAACGGTTGTGATTCCCTCTGCTGGCACCTACGGGCTGGCGACTGATGAATGGCTGTTGCCTCAGGCGCTCAAGGAGGTCGGCTACGAGACTGCCCTGGTGGGCAAGTGGCACCTGGTGCATGCCGATCGCCGATACTGGCCTTTGCAGCGGGGGTTTGACTATCACTACGGCCCCATTCTGGGCGAAATCGACTACTTTACCCATTCTGCCCACGGCGTCGTGGATTGGTATCGCAACAACGAACTGGTCGAAGAAGAAGGCTATGTCACTACCCTACTCGGGCAGGATGCGGTCAAGCTGATTGAGGAACACGATCCAGAGACGCCCCTCTTCCTCTATCTAGCCTTTACCGCTCCCCATGCTCCCTATCAGGCACCGGAAGAAGCGCTTGAGCAATATGCCAATATCGCGGATCCGAGCCGTCGGGCTTATGCGGCCATGATTACCGTCATGGACGAACAGATTGGGCATGTGGTAAAGGCGTTAGAGCGGCAGGGCATGCGCGACAACACGTTGATTGTGTTCCAAAGTGACAATGGTGGCCCTCGTTCCGCTGCGGTGACGGGGGAAGTGGATACCTCTGGCGGCTCTATTCCGGCTGATAACGGCATTTTCCGCGAAGGCAAGGGTTCGCTATATGAAGGGGGGACTCGCGTGGTGGCCCTCGCCAACTGGCCAGGACAGATCGAACCCGGTTCGGCAACTGATCAACCCATGCACATTATCGATTGGTATCCGACCCTTGCCAGTCTCGCGGGTGCATCACCCGATCCGACAAAACCGCTCGATGGGTTAAACATATGGCCCGCCTTGGCAGAGGGCAAAGTTGTAGAGCGCGATGCCGTCGGCTTTGAGGTTGAACCCTTTCGCGCGGCTGTCCATGAGGGCGATTGGAAGCTCGTGTGGAAGGTGGCGTTGCCCTCCCGGGTTGAGCTGTTTAACCTGGCTCAAGACCCCTCAGAGGAAACAAACCTGGCAGCGCAAAACCTCCGCAAGGTCGCCCAGCTCAAACAACAGATTGAGCAAATGGCTCAAGAAGCTCAACCATCGCTGTTTTTAACTGAAGCCTTAGGAGCAGCGAAGAGTGTTCTGTTTACGTCCGTTGCGACACCCGAGGACGCCGAGGAGATCGAGTCCCAACCATAAACGGTACTCCTCTGAAGTGGAAAGTGAGGTCTATGACAGCCAACGGTTTGGTTAAGACAATTCTCAAACTTAACGTTTAAATGTTCTCAACTGCTTAAACTGTCCTAACCGACTCCTCGAGTGCAATATCAGCCTGTGCCTCCACTAAAGAGGGACAAAAAGGCTTTGAGGTTTTGCCACGATGTTGGGTTGTTGAACGTACCTTTGCTTGGTTTGGTCGCTATCGTCGTTTGAGCAAGGATTATAAATATTTACCTACAACCTACAACTAGTTAGGCAATGCTCTATGTGGCTATGGTTAACCTCATGCTCCGAAGGCTTGCCTAAAACTTTTAAAACACATTCTTAGACCGGGCATTCCACTGACAACAAGCGATGCCCATCCTTTTTCAGCCGGGATTGGGAAAAAATTTCCCGCTAGGGTTGCCTAGCACAAGCACTGAAACACCCCCAACGCTCGATTTCCCCTGGATTAACCGCACTGCCGCACGGGGGACTTTCTCTGGGCGATCGCCTTTTAGCCAGGAACAATTGTGAGCATTAATTTCTCTTGAAGATAAGTTTCTAGCTTTTCCCTTAGGTAGAATACTTATTTGGGGATTACCAATATTTTCTGTCTAAATTTTATTTGAATTTTCAGATTATGGATTTTTCATTTTTAAGAAACTTTGGAATCACCCTATTTGCTCTCTTGAATGCCTTAGGTATGCTACCTATTTTTATCAGTTACACTGCCCGTGAAACCAAAGAAGTCCAACGGATTGTTGCTTTTTTTGTCTCTCTGACTGTTCTAGGTTTGTTAGTGATCTTTATGCTTGTAGGGACACCGATGCTTAATTTTTTTGGTGTGACCCTAAATTCCTTTCGGATTGCGGGGGGCATACTTCTCTTAATCATCGGTATCAATATCGTGAACGGAAAGGGAACAAATACAACAGACTCTCTTTCTGATAAGCAAGAAGACAAGAAAAGTAATCTAATTGAAGCAAAATCAGTTTACAGTCAAATTGTGATTCCCATGGCCATGCCCTTATTAGTGGGGCCAGGGGTTATTGCTAATGTGATTCTTTACGCCAGTGAGGCGGAGAAAATTCATAAAGGGACCGCTTTTGAACTCATTCCTGTGACCGCTTTTGTGACTTTTCTGGTTTTCCTTGTTCTCGCTTCAGGTAAATCATTACAACGACTTTTAGGTAATATTGGACTGAGTATTACTCAACGGGTCATGGGCTTATTTGTTGCGGCGATCGGGGTTCAATTTATGGTTACAGGGGTAATTGATATTTTTACTAGCCAAATTATGCCTGAATTATCAAAAATCAAGTAATATATCTGAAAAATAAGAGGAGTGATCGCCGTGTTAGAACAACTGAAAAATCCTATTAAATTAATCCTAATCATTCAAGGTTTTTTGCTGGGAACTTCTGGTTTATTTACCCCAAAAGTGCTTGCCAATCCTGTTTCATTATCTTCAATAGCCCCAGAAGCAAAATTGGTTAGTTCCTGTAATGAAGTTGTGCCGACATCAAACTTCATTGCACCGACCGAATCCAGTTTGGAGGAAGAGCAACCCTTACCGGCTCCGACAAGTTCCTGTGCCTCGGATTTAGAAATTCTATCTTCCCAACCAAATACCCTAATTTCTCAGGAGTTTATCCCCCCGCCTGAAACTGTCCCCGACTCCCCTGAAGTTCTTGACCCCTTACAAGTTCAGACCGTAGAAGATAGCGATAAATGGAGATTTGTATTCCAACCCTACGCCACTATTCCTATTAGTACTTATGGTAGTGCTACCGTTAAAGGAGAGACCGTTAATTACCGCTTGGGACTGGGAGAATTGTTGCAATACCTCAACGTAGCGGCGAGTGGTCGTGTGGAAGCCTGGAAAGGAAACTGGGGATTTATCATCGATGGTTATTATGCCAATTTACAGGGAGCGGGTAGTGTTCAGAGAACAAATACACGTACTCCTAGTCCAATTAATACGGTGGACTATTTTTTAACTAAAGGCATTAACAGCAATATCCAGGAAGTTGCTAACCTTTTAGATCAGCAAGTGCAAGTCTTGCAAGGACAAGAGGAACTGAAAGCTAGTGAAACCCTACAAAACTTTGAAAGAGAAGTAAATGACCTCCAGGTGACCCTAGCAAAAGATGCCCAATCCCTAGAAACTTTAGCATCTGATTTTAAATCTTTTACGGAAACCTTAGCTCAAGATGGTCGGAAACTAGAAACTTTATCCACAAACATTCAAGAGGTTCAATCTCTCAACGTCCCTCTCGAAGTAGATCAAGGATTCAAAAAGGCGATCGCCCTCAATAGTGCCATTGCCAAGAATCAGGAGCAATTACGAGATCTACAGCAACAAATCCAAAATATTGGCACCATTCCCAGCCTAGATCAAGTTCAGCAAAACCTACAGCAAACTAGAGCAGTCTTAGAAGAAGCAGGTCAAAAAGTTCAAGAATTACAGCAAATTGAAGATAGTGAATCGCTACGGACATTGCAATCCACCATTGAACAAGATAAACAATTAGTTGATCAACAAATAGAGGATATAAACAAAGTTCAAAATTTTCAAGATAATCGGGAGCCACAACAAATCAACAATAATATTGACAGTAGTCTTCAATTTAACCAAGGGATTTATGACTTTGCTATTAGTTATAACTTCGGTGATTCTCCCCCCGCAGGGTTGCCGAAAGAACCCTCTGGAAAAGAATTTCCCCGTTTCTGGTTCCAGCCCATTTTAGGGGTGCGTCTGAACAGTGTTAATCTGCAACTTGAAAATACGATTAACTACAGCATTTCTAGTAGTCTAGTCAACATTGAAGGTACGACCCAAAATACTCTTCAGGCAGGAAAAGTTTGGCTTGACCCCCTCATCGGTGGAAAACTAGGTTTACAGTTATCTGATCCAATTACCCTTTGGTTTCGAGGTGATGTTTCAGGTTTTGGTCTATCAGGAGGCACTAATTACAGTTGGAATTTATTTTTTGGTATGGATTGGTGGGTCAGGGAAAATATTTCTTTGCAATTGGCCTATCGTTTCTATCAACTTAATTATCAAACAGGTACGGGCAGCAGTGCCTTTGGCTTTTCGGAATCTTTTAATGGGCCCTTTCTTTCTGCTAGTTTCCATTTCTAGCCTTGGCTAATTTCCCACTCTCTATTTGTTTTGAATATCGTACAATTTAAACAAATCTAATCATCCATCAATAACTAAGGTGCTGAAAGCTCATAATTTACGATATTCCACAAGAAAACTAAGCTCCTTTCTATTAGAGGATGTCTGAGAAGAGTATGGCGAAAAAAAAAGAGAAATTCAGTCTGTAGAAGTACCAAAATCTCTAGACCAAAAAATATCGTTACATCCTACCCCGCGGACCTCAGTGATGACCAGTGCTCTCTGATTGCCCCTCTGTTTGCTCCAGGGAAACCTGGGGGATGTCCTCGCTCCACAGACTTGCGGCAAGTTGTCAACGCTCTCCTGTAAATCCTCATGGGAGGGATTACCTGGCCTTCACTCTCCCATGATTTTCCCAAGTGGAAAACCGTTTACCACTACTTCCGTCAGTGGTGTGATGATGGCACCCTCGAATGCATTAATCAAACCCTCCATCAGTGGGAACGCAGCACTGGTCATGAGCGATCCCCTCTCACCCAGCTATGGGGTGGTGGATTCTCAATCGGTGGATACAGCAACAATGATTCATCTCGATGTGGAATTTGTCCATTTTTCTCAGTCAGGGTCAGCTTTGTTATATCTGGCATCAATTCGCATTCTACTCAGGCGCTTAGCTTAATCCCTATCATCCAATTGCTTTTCACACATCCTCTTAACCTTCAGTTTTTTTTCCTGCTTTTCTTTCTTCTCAAACTCAGCTTTATAGGGGGGTAACTTTCTATCGTTTGCCCTGGAAAATTTGTTGCATCTGCTCCCACACCTGAGCGGGAGTAATCTTAAACACGAGATAAAGCACCACCAAGATAATGATAATAATGACTCCATTTTTAATGGTTGCCGTTGTCACCTTAAAAAACCAGCTTAGTACCAAGCCAATGATCAAAATAGTGGCCAGTAAAAGGATAATTTCCATGGATTTAATCTCCTAATCTCCGCTCTCAGAAAGCTTCGTTAATGCCCAATATTTTCACATCCTTCACTGCACCGGCACGGCGAAAAAGGCGATGGCAATGCCCAATGCTAAACCGGCAAAAACCTGTACCGGGGTGTGCCCCAGTAGTTCCTTTAGTCGCTCCTCCGTGAGGCTTTGATCTTCCTGAAACAATTCATCAATTAACTGATTGAGAATGCGGGCTTGTTTACCGGCGGCCTGTCTGACCCCCGCCGCATCGTACATGACAATGACGGCAAATAGACAAGCAATGGCAAACTCGTTACTGCCCCACCCTTTCTGCAAGCCGACCCCGGTGGCCAGGGCTCCCACCAACGCAGAATGGGCACTGGGCATTCCTCCGGTGGAAACCAGGGAACGGAGATTAATTTTACCGTTGCGGAAAATTTCCACGATCGCCTTGATGCCCTGGGCCAAAAAACAGGCTGCCAGGGAAATCAGAAGCACTTGGTTGTGGAATACTGCGCCAAAATCTTGCATAGATAATGCAGGCTGGAAAAAGGCCGGCCTTGGTTAAACTACCATGATCAACCATACCTTAAACTTAGGCGATCGCCGTTGCTGGCCGTGGACACCAAAGGAAAAATAACCTTAAACCCTCGTCAGGCAACCGGGGGAGTTTCCACCTCGGGGCCGGGGATAGGCAAGGAAAAATAGAAAGTACTGCCCTGACCCAGACTGCTATGGACACCGATGGTGCCGCCGTGGTGTTCAACAATTTTCTTGCAGATGGGTAAGCCCAAGCCAGTGCCCTGGGGTTTGTCTGTGAGTACGTCCCCCCCTTGCTGAAAGGGCTCAAAAATTTTGGCTTGATCCGCCAGATGGATACCGGGGCCATGGTCGATAATCTCCACCCAGAGATAATCTTGGTGGCGGTGGCTACGGGCGATGATTAGGCCATCGGCGGTGAATTTGACCGCATTGGAGAGTAAATTAAGCACCACCTGCAAAATCCGGTTTTCGTCCCCGATAAAATTAGGTAAATCCGGTTCCAGTTCCCCCTGCAAACTAATATTTTTTCCCTGGGCCTGGGGACTCAGGGTGGCGATCGCCCGCTCAACGATGGGGTTAATGGCACAGGGGTTTGCCTCCCAGGATTCCTGTCCTGCTTCCATTTTGGCAATGTCTAGCACATCGTTGATCAACGCAGTGAGACGGTGGGCCTCCGACTCAATGATGGCCAAATTTCGCATCACCCGTTCCGTGGCCTTGCCAAGGTGAGGCTGGGCCAGATCCAACTCTGGGATAATCACCCGCTGCAACTTATCCTGAATGACCGTGGCAAAACCCAAAATTGAAGTTAAGGGAGTGCGTAACTCGTGGGACACTGTGGCCAAAAAATCGGTTTTCATCCGTTCCACTTCCCGTTCATGGGTCACGTCCCGGATCATAATCACCGCCCCTAGGCATTGGGAATATTTACATCCATCTTCATTGGAAGTAATGCTAGTGATCAACGCTTGTCCTTGGCGACCCTGACTTAATGCCACATCGGCGGTGACCACCTGTTGCTCTTGTCTTTCCGGTTTAGCCAACAACTGATTCAAAGTGGCGGGAAAATAGGCATCTACCCCCGCGCCCAATAGTTCCAGACCTTCCAGATCAAACATGGCCAACAAAGCCGGGTTATAGCGGGTAATGCGACCAAACAGATCAATCACTAATAGGCCATCGGCCAGATTATCAACGATCGCCGTCAGGTCAGCCAGGGTATTTTCCATGGTTTTGGACTGCTCCTGGAAGCGGGCTAACAACTGGGCTTGGTACACTGCTACGCCTAACTGATTGGAAATTTGGTGGAGTAGATGGATTTCCCTCGCTTGCCAATGGCGGGGAGCCCCATTTTGATAGGCCCCCAACAGTCCCCAGAGTTGTTCCCCCACAAACACCGGCACCGTCACAAAAGCACGAATTTCAAACTGGCGCAAATTGGCCAAATGACAATCACTAAAACCCGCTGTTTCCACATCGCCCACTGCTAAACTCTCATGCTGGCGATAGCGCCCCCCCTGGGTTTCCTGGAGATAGGTATCTTGCCAGAGGGGAAAATTATTGTTGGCATCTAGCAGGGGTTCCCACATTTGAGCTACGGACTCATGGATAAATTCCCCGCTCCAGTCTGGGTTAAAACGATAAACCAACACCCGGTCGCAACTGAGTAAATGGCGCACTTCGTCGCTGGTGGCTCGGAAAATAGTCTGTAACTCCAACGTCCGGCGAATGCCTTCAATCACCCTGGTGAGGGCCCGTTCTTCCTCTGCAATACGAGCGAGATAGTCTTTTTGGGCTTCCACTTCCCCCAGGGCACTTTGGAGCGCAGTTGATCGCCGTTGGGACTCGGTTAATAATTCTGCCTGTTGCAATGCCACCCCTAAGTTGAGGGCGATTTTCAGGGTAAACTCAATTTCCGAACTTTCCCACGCCCGGGACTCGCCATATTGGTGCACCGACAACACCCCCCAGAGGCGATCGCCAGAAAAGAGGGGCACCACCAAATTAGCCTTGGGTAATCCCAACATGGATGTAGCAAAATCCGCTCCCTGGTCGCCGGTGTCATCCATGGCCAAAATTAATCCCTTGGCAAAATGGTCAATCCATTGGGTGGACAAAGGCACTTTTTCCTTTGGGGGCACAGGGCAGAGCTTTTCGTCCGCCTGGGTTTCTGCCTGAATTTCTCCCCAGGAAAAATTTTTATTCTGCCTAATCTTAATAATGACCACCCGGTCTGCTGCCAACAAATTTCCCACCTCTGTCACTGTGGTTTGAAACAGGGAGCGTAGATCAAGGGTAAAGCGAATTTTATCGATGACATCGGCGATCGCCCGTTCCCGCTGGGCGGATTTAAGGTAGGTTTCCTTTTGGGCTTGGCCATCGGCCACCACAGTCTGCAAAGCATTTTTATGGTTCTGGCAATGAATCCAAAGCTCCGTTTTCATCAAACCCAAACAGAATAAATGGGCAATGCGCTGGGCAAATTGTTGGTCTCCAATGGGCCAGAGTCGGGCTTGGCGGAGGTATTGGAGGCTGAGGACTCCCCAATGGCGATCGTTAATCCTCAAGGGTAAATGCAATAGACTTTTAATCCCCAGGGTCCGACAAAATTCTTCCTGTACTGGTTCTAGTTCGACAAATTTATCTCCCTGCCCCCCCACTGTCCACAGGCCGTCGTGGGGTAGTTGCCCCAGTAAATGGAGCCAACGACAATCCATACAGGGTTCATCTAACTGCACAATACCCCTGCCGGGAGCGGTAGCTTGGGCCACGAGGCGAGATTGAAGGTTCGGGAACACCGCATTCTGCACCAATAACACCCGGTCTACCCCTAGACCCCGCTGCAATCCCTCCACCACCAGTCGATAAATATGATGTAAATCCTGGGGTTGGAGAATAATTTCTAGCAGTTGATCGGCGATCGCCTGTTGGACTGCAGTGGCATGGGAAGAAGGGGTCATTGTTACATTCCTTAAAAAAGTGTTACAATAGTTAACATAAGTTTTTATTAGGAGTAATCTAATTATGACCACCCGTGGCTTCCGCTTGGATCAGGACAACCGTCTCAACAACTTTGCCATTGAACCAGAAGTTTACGTTGACTCTTCCGTACAAGCGGGTTGGACTAAATACGCCGAAAAAATGAATGGTCGTTTTGCCATGATCGGTTTTGCCTCCCTCTTAATTATGGAAGTGGTCACAGGGCACGGTGTCATTGGCTGGCTAAACAGTCTATAGAAGAAGTAGCGTTGCCGAGCTCCCTGGCCCACCCAAGTTTGGGCAGAAGTTAGACCAAGGCCCGCATGACTGGGGCCGCCTTAAAACGTTTCAGCCAACTCGTCGAACCGTTAAGCAAACCGGGGGAAAGGTAGTGATTTCGCCTCCTCTGGTTGCCCGGGTAGAAACTATTGCTCCGGCGCAGTTTTAAGCAACACCATCAAGTCCACCTGTCCCGTTTCCCCATCAACATTACTGGTGGTTATAGCTAAGCCGGTAATGCCCTCTAAAATCGATTGGGCTTCTGGTGGCACTTCTGCCGTAGCTCCGGACAGAGCCCCAAACAAGGGCCAGACCTCCTCGAAATTAACGTAAAAATAACCATGGTTGCGCTGGGGCAAAGCAGAGGTGACCTCAGCAAAAGTCTCTCCAGTGGCGAGGGAATCGTTCCTAGGAAGATCCACTAGGGGATCGGGGGCAAAACCAATGGTGAGCAGGAAAACATCTTCATCTAACCAGCCATAGCCCATTGCTGTTCTTTGATCGGGGCTATCCCAAAGGGTAATTTTCACCCCCTGTACCTCCTCTTGACGGGAGTCCATACCCGGGGGCAATTCCCGCCGGACTAGGTTCTCTAATTGGGTAATGGTATTTTCTGCTGTCTGGCGATCACCTGTTTCCAACAGAATTAAACCGCCAACGCCAAAGTCCCCCAACATGCCTCCCCGAGCTGGAACCATACCCAGCGCAAATTCCCCATCCATCCAACCAAACACATCATTGTCCAAATCCAAGGCAGTTTCCGCGGTAAAAGTGCGGCGTATTTCCTCCACTGTCGTCCCCAGGGGGGCAATGGTCTCTCCTTGACTAACCAACTGTTGCCAACGTCCCTTGATATCAGCGCCATTGAGGGCCATCAGAGCATCTGCGGGCACCCTTTCTAGGATGCGATTATCACTGGGGGGAAAGTCCATCGGCGCTCCAGGGGCCAAATTGGCGATCGCCTGGAAGTGTAATCCTTGCTCTGCGACGCCTACCCCCATCACCACAGACTCAATTTGGGCTAATTGTTCTAAGGTCTCCGGTGGTAAGCTTTCCCCGGACTGGGTCGCCATGGCCGTCAGTAGTTGACCGTAATCGAGCACATAAAATGTGGCGATGGGATTGTTCAAGCTGGCAGTCTTTTCCCATAACCCCCGGTCCTGGGACGCTACCGCCAGGGAATTGCCCTGTTGGGTCGTGGCGATCGTCGTTTCAATGGTGCTGGTTTGGGACGCCACCACCAACTTTTCGTCCACCAAGGCATAGCTAATGGTTTCTCCCTTACCTGTCACTGCCTCCCAGAGTTTCACCCCTTCATACTCCAACTCCTGGGGAGGCGACTGCCATTGCGCCGCTAACTTTTGAAAGAATTGCAGTGCTTTGGTTTTATCCTTAACCCCCACCACCAGCAATAGATCGGTTTGATCTGCTTCCCCTGCCATCGGCACCATGGCCATCATCACATTGCCCAGCCAGGGTTGGATGTCCTGGGCATAGTTAATGTCACCGCTGGCGAGTAAATTTTCCTGTAACGTATCGCCCCATTGCTCCGGAGCAAAAGCCTGGAATTTACCCAGGGCCAACCACCGTTGTTGATCAGTTTCCACAAACCCCGCCATCATGGTGTCCGAGGGGAGCACCTGGGCTCCAGTCTGGGGAGTTAAACCCTGACCCCGGTTCATCCTTGAGTAGAGAAAAAGCCCTCCCCCCACCACAATGGCGATCGCCGCCACCGTCGCCCCGAGCACATAGGTGAGACTGGATTTCTGGGTAGTCATAGCGGCACTCTTTTAATAAAAGTTTACAAAATCCCTAGAAGTCTAGGTCCACCCCCAGGGACAAACGCAGGGGTCCCAATCCCAACTCTTGGGGCGTGAGGAAGCGGGTTTCAAAATAACCCAACATATGGCGCAGTTCCGGCCTGCCCTTGGATTGTCCCGTTACCCCCATGGCAATCAGCACCGCACAATAACCCTTGGTATCCCGACAACGACGCTCCCAATTCTTTTTCGCCTGGCGGTGGGCCGGGGCGTCAAGGAGAAATTCCCCAAAGAGAAATAATTTATCCCGGCCGGTTTTGAGGATACCCAGGTCATATTTAGTTTCCGTCCAGGGGTCTCGCCCCACATTAAACCCCAGTCCGGCGATTTCTCCCTCTTGCTGGAGGCGAAGAATCAAATCTTTGGCTTTGGGGCGGCTAGTTTGGATCATCAACACTGGCATCCCGTCCCCCTTTTGGCGAAACTCACCAGCTTGGTAATGAACCATGGGGGAAGAACGGAGACTGTGCACTAATTCCCAGGGCACCATGCCCAAGCTCATATAGGAATTGTCGGGAATTAAATCATCTTCTAACAGGTCATCGTCGTCTTCTTCGTCTTCCTCATCAAAGCCCAGTTGCGCTAAAAATTCCGCTGTTAGATCCGGTTGGGTGGACAGTCGTACCAACAATTGTTCCTTGACCACCTTGGGTTTGAGGGGATGTTTGACCTGCACCTCTTTGGTGATTAGCTCCAAATTCTCTGCTTCAAAATCGGCGTGGTGGGCTTTGACAAAATGAGCCAACCCTTCCAGGGCACAGTAGATAGCTAAGGCTTCCCCTTCGTCAATAAAGGGACGAATACCTTCTAAGGGATGGATACTGCCAAAAATGGCCATGGCCTGGCCATCCTGGCTAGCAGAGAAAAACAGGGGGTTTTCCTTGGGCATGGTTTCCCCCTGGTCACCGGCTTCATAATTAATAAACCAGCAGTCCTGGGAGAGAAAAACCTGTTCTAAAGACTGGTTATCTTCCTCCCCCATGGCCATTTCCCGAAAGTTTTTCAGGGATTCCAGGGAACGATAGAGGATGATGCCATATTCTTCCCCCAACATCCCCATCACACAGGCGTAGAGCGGCGGCACTTCCTCTAGGCGTGGGATTTGGATAGCAATAATATCCAAGTCAGTCAACACTTCCCAGGGGGCTAAATGCCAAATTTCCCGAGCTAACTTTTTGAGGGGGGCATCGAACGGTGGAGGAACAGGGTCCGGGCGGCGGTCATCAATGCTGTCAAAGGTGCGAAAAAGTTCATCAATTAGGGGCAGTTGGGCTTGGTATTCCACATTGATATTCAAACCCTGAAGAATACCCCGCAGTAAAAACTGTAGCTCCCGGTTGCGGACGACAATTTTTTTGGGCCGACAGGGGGGCGCTGGCGATCGGGGCATCTCCATGGCCCGGATTAGGGTACGGACCACGGTTTCCATACCGGAGGTTTCAGGAATTACATCCATGGAACGCACTAATCCCTCGGTACCGTCCACCCAGAGAATGCATTCCCCTGGCTCCCCGTCTTCCCTTTCCCCCAAGGCCCCCCCATTAAACGGGCGGCGATCGCCTTCCCAGCCACTCGGAATCTGTGGTAATTGCTGCAACCGATGCTGGGTAGACGAGGGCAAGGAAGATGTCATAGATGAACAATGGACGGACAAAAATAGTTAGCACAATGGCTGGGGGTGGGGAGCATTTTCAGTGGGAAAAGTAATGTCTAGAGTTAACGACCGCATCAAGGTCAATGGCATAGACAGAATCAGACCCCCTTGGTCAAGGCAAGCTCCACCAACCTTGAAACGTCTAACATCCTAACAAGGAATCCCTAGATTGCGGGCTTTTCTAAATGACTTGATACATAATGGGCAAACTTAACCAATCGGCGGTGGATAGCAATACCATGTCGTCGGGGACTGGGGCCACCGTTACTCCGTGGGCGGTTAAGTCCTGCACCAAGGCTAGGACTACGGGGAGCAAATTTTTCAACGCCAGCACCCGGGGGGGATTGTTTTCTAGGCTAGGGGGATTGGTGGAGTTGTTGCCGGTGATTTGTTGTCCCAGGGCAGTGGCGGTGGCGGGCAAGGGAAAACGGGAAAGGATTAAAAACCAATGGGCGATCGCCTTGTCTCCCCCAATAATCCAGAGGGGATCGTCTGGACTGGGCCAGGTGAGTTGTTCTTTGCCCTGCAATAACTTTAGGTCTGGATGGAGAATGGCCGCCACACTCAGACCACGATTATTGACCCCAATTAAACAACCGTAGAGGGGTTCCTGGCTAAAGTTTTCCAATTCACACTGTAAAGCTTGGTTCGTAGCCACGGTGGGTAGGAAGCTGGGGGGGGCATTGGGAACGCCATTGGCCCCATTGCCGGTGCTGTTGTCCTGGGGAGGATGGGGGTAACGGCCCGATCGCCATTGGTAGGTCAAACGGGGCAGGGGGTTATCCCCGCTGGTTTGTTGCACCAATTTGAGGGCGGCCCCCAGTTGGGTACTATCTCCGTTGGCCAGCAGGGTCAGCCACTTCAAGGCGAGCAAACGGTTCAAGCAGGGGTCCAGGGCACTAATGACAGTTTTCACTGCCCCGCTAGACTCGGACTTGGTCAGGGGTTGCAGGGGATTTCCCCCCTCCGTAAATAGGCTGTAGCGATGGGCTTCTAGCTTGCCAAACACACAATCCGCACTGCCATCACCGGCATTAATCACTGCTTCCACGGCGGCGATCGCCCCAAAGGCACTGGTGGCATCCACCCGCTCAATGCGCTCTAGGTCATGGGCTAGGGCGACGGTTAAGGCGAGGGTTTTGGGAATGGCTCGGTACATTTCCCGCAGGCCACTGCCCACCAGAGTTTCTTTTTCGGCTTCTTTGTCATTGGCTGCCGTTGAGGTTGGTGCTGACTCCGCCTTGGTGGATGCAGTGGTGGAGATCGCCGTTAAGGTAGCGCTTTGTCCTTTGAAG
>NZ_JADEWJ010000068.1:0-15487 GCF_015207725.1 Synechocystis sp. LEGE 06083 | reverse complement strand
TTTCTTTACAAAGATAGCAGATGGATTGGGTAACTAGAACAGATTGCTCTCAGGCAATTTCATCCTAGGAATGGAGTTGAAATTCAAAGTTGGGATATACCTCCAAGATTTGGTTATTTGGCATAAATAGTTCCCACAGTGGCAAGTCATCTGCGGTTTTCTGATCGGGAATCATCAAATTGTACAATCCAAAATCGAACAAATATAAAAAGTCAACAATTTCTATTTTATGGATTTTTTGTCCACTTATTTTGGTGATTTTCTGTTTGATTGATTTTTCATGATCAGATGATTTTATCAATGAATCAGAATTTGTAGTAGCAGGATATTTTTTTCTGTAAATTGCCCAGTCCGAAGCTCTGGTGCCAAGTTGCCATTCCCCTTTAAATTCACCGCTCAGAGCCGGAGAATGATAAGGAATTTTCTTGCCAATTTCTAAACATAGTTCTTGTCCATATCCTAAACGAATCTGCCAACAAGTTTGACCATAAATAGGCTGGATTAGACTATAAAAACAATCTTTTGTGATTTTTGTTTGGGGTTTGGCTGTTGACAAAAAATTCAATGGATTCATGATTTTAAAAATTGTTTCGCTTGTTGTTGTAGTTCTTGATAGGTAAAGTCGCCTCTTTTATTTTTTGTCCCGCCCAAATTGAGTTCTTTTTGTCTCTCTAAAAACCGTCCAAATTCTTTACGTTGAACTTTGGTCATATTAAATTCTTTGGCAACGTCATTGACTTGTTTAATGTCATCTTTCATTCACCAGGCTATATCGAAGAGTAGAAACTGTGCATTTACTAAGTTTATTAATTTTAACCTGATTTTACAGTGGAGCGTGGAGAGGCAACTAAAGCTTCATCCTTACATCCTGAAATTGATCGTCAAGATAATTCTAAAGGGCGATCGCCAAAATATCGGTCAGTTGGGTAAGACGATAATCCACTGGCAAATCCGTTGGTAGGGAGCCATAGCCATACTCAGCAAAAATGCTTACTGCTCCACAAGCTTGCCCCATGCGAATGCCGACTTCTGCATCTTCCACATGCAAAAGGGTTTGGTAATCATAGGGAGCGAGCAATTGTTGCAGGTAACGGGGATCGGGCTTAGCAAATGGGGAATCGTCGGCCGCCAACATGGTTTCAATGGCTGACCATATACCGACTCCTTGCAGAGCTGCTGTTTGGGTACGGCGATCGCCGGAAGTGCAGGCTAGAATTGTGTAGTCCCGTTGTTTCAAAGTTTCTAAAACCGTTCCAGCTTGGGGCATGGGAGCCGCCAGTTGAGGCAGATTTTCGATGTAAAAAGGTTGGACAAAATCTTTAAAAATACGTTCTACTTCTTCTGTTGGACAACCTAATTTTTCTAGCATCAGGGAAGCTTTCAGTCCCACGAGGGAAACCACTGTTTGGCGATCGGGCTGAGGCAAACCCAATTGTTCAATGCCATAGGCAAAGGCTTGGTAGTTAGCTTCTTCGGAGTCGATTAATACTCCATCTAGGTCAAAAACAATAATTTTTTTGTTAGCCATAGTTAAAGTTAGATTAACAACTATTTGATTCGTTAAGAAAGTAAATTTGACAAGTTTTTAACTGAAATTTATTTGGCAAATAATGATGCCCAAGGTTGTTTACAACAACTTTTAATTCAGCACAACTTTTGGCCGTAATACCGTGCCATGGTCTTCTGGGGTTACAACGGCAACGCCCAAGCATTTTACTGGGTCTAGATCCGATGCAATGAGTGCCACTCCCACGGGAAGATCCGGCAACAGTAATCTTTGGCCATGGAACCACCTTTTTTCCAACTCACTATTTAGGCGGACTGTGGGTAAATGGCCCAACGCTTCCTCGGGAGGAATGAGGGGAATGGACTCCCCTGCCTCAGCGATTTTTTCCAAAGCGGTTAAACCGACGCTGTTTTCCAATGCCATGCCCCCACTGCGTTGTCGTACTAAGCCCGCCAAGGTTGCCCCCGTTCCCAGGCGATCGCCAAGGTCCCTGGCTAAAGCCCGAATATAAGTTCCTTCCCCACAGGTAATTTGTAAATCCAATTCCGGCTGCTCCCCCGATCGCCAACCGAGCACTTTCAAGTCATCAATGGTCACCCTGCGACTGGGCACTGCTTGGGTAATGCCGGCCCTAGCCAATTCATATAACCGCTTACCATTAACCTGAATAGCACTGTATTGGGGCGGTATTTGCTCAATTTCTCCCAAAAAATCTGGTAAAAGCTGCTCAACGGCGGCTAAGGTTAAATCCGCAACAATTCGACTTTCCAGCACTTCTCCAGCCAGGTCATCACTGTCGGTACGCACCCCAAAACGAATAATGGCTTGATATTGCTTTTCTCCTGGGAGATAGGGCAGTAGACGGGTAGCCGGCCCCACCGCCATCGGCAATACGCCCTCCGCTAAAGGATCTAGGGTTCCTCCGTGCCCCACCCGTTTTTGCCTTAATAGACGGCGCACTTTGGCCACACAATCATGGGAAGTGAGTTGCAGCGGTTTATGGAGATTGAGGAAACCAAACATAGGGGAAAAATTGCTGGAGTCAAGGAGCGGCCAACAAAAACCTTAGCAGTTCTCTTAGGCGATCGCCTGCCCTGGCCGTTGAAATAGTTATTGGATATTAGCAAAAACAATTAATTGGGATTGGGGCCTTGCCAATCGGGGCATTGTTCCGTTTCCCAGCCGTAGGGATGCATGGCACACACCAGTAGTTGCCCGTTGTACACATAACCGTGGTAGTGCTGACAGCCCTGGCAAGCAGGTTGATGATTGGCGTTGGCCGGTAGATGGGGATTAAGACCCAAGTCCCCGTCCAGGGAAGACCAGGGCACCATGGACGAATAGCCTCGACCTCGATCATCTGTTCGATTGTTCCGCCCTTCCCGGCCCTGGCGATCGCCAAATTCCCCCAGGTCAGTTAAGTCCCCGCCAAAATCTGACAATTCTTCCCAGAAAGTGGACCATTCTTGCCAGAACCATTGCAATTCCGGCCCTAACTCTTCTTCCAGGGTTTCGGCCACTTCCCCCAGGGCATTCTCCACGTCTTCCACCCAAGTCTCCACCGCTGTGGTCAAGGTTTCCACCGCCCACCAGAGGTTTTTCTCCCAATCTTCCATAACTGTTTTGCTATTTTTGCTATTTGCAGTGTTGACAACTTGTGGTGGACGCTGTGCCCCTTGGTTAGGGTTGACGGTTCAAACGTTGCAATTCCGCCTGCAGGGCCGCCACCTGTCGCCGCAGAGCTTCCACGTCTTCCGTTTGGGTTTGGGAGGGAGTTTTTTGAGCGAGGGGATCCGCGTTGGTTTCCTCCTCGTCTGTGATGATTTCAATGCGGCGGGGTTGTTTATTTTCCCCTTCCCCATGGGCGATCGCCTCTCCTTGGGCTTCCCGAATCAACTCATCCACATAGCGACGGGCTTCTTCTGCGTTCATTTCTCCCCGTTCCACCAGGGTATCCACCAACTTCTGGGCATGGCTACCCAATTCCTTGATATTGCTATTGGCTGTTTCGGCGGCATAGGAAGCAATGCCAACCCCTAAATAGACTGCTTTTTGCACTAAGTCCCGCAACATAATAATTCTTACCGAAAACAACGTTGTCTTCATTTTGGCATTCCCATCTGCCAATGGCTAGCCGAGGGGAAATGTTACCAGGGGAGCAAAATCAGAACGTGTTTAAAAAGCCCTCCTGACCCCCCAAATTTGGAGGGAAACAGAGGCAAAGTCAGATTTTACCAACAGGCTCTCAGGATTTTTCCGACTTAGCTTCCCTTCCCCAAACATCATCCAACAGACTGTATAAAACCGGCACCACCACCAGACTAAGTACGGAGGAAGTGAATAGACCCCCAATGATGGCGATCGCCATGGGTTGTCTGAGTTCCGCCCCGGCCCCCCATCCCAGCGCCAGGGGGAGCATGCCCAAAATGGTAGAACTGGTGGTCATCAAGATGGGCCGCAGACGGATATGGCCCGTTTGCAATAAAGCTTCCTGGCGGGATAAACCCTGATGCCGCAGTTGGTTGGCATAGTCAATCAGGAGAATGGCGTTTTTGTCCAACAGACCCAGAAGGAAAATTAAGCCAATCAGGGAAATCATGCCAAATTCGCTCTGGGTAACCAGCAAGCCCACCATGGCCCCGACAATGGATAGGGGTAAGGAAAGTAACACCACCATTGGTTCCAGTAAACGGCGGAATAGCCCCAGAAAAATGACCGCCATCCCCAGCAAGGAAAGTAAAAAGGCGAGGGCAAATTCCCGAAATACCGATCCAACCCGGGCCGATTCACCCTGGACACTCAGTTCCACCCCGGCGGGTAATAACTCCTCGGCGATCGCCGTTACCTGTTGGGTGAGGTCTCCCAGGGCATAGTTGGGCAGTAAGGAAGCACTGAGATAGACCGCCCGTTGCCCCCGCAGACGCAAAATTCCTGTACTGTCAGGCTCCGCCCCAGTGAGGCTAATTTGGGTTAAACCGGGTAAAGCCATCACCTTTTCCTGCAAGGCTTTGCCTGTGGTCTGCAACACATCTAAATCATTGCCCAGTAAAGCCAACTTGAGGGGCGTATCGTCCCCCGTTTGTACAAAGAGGATATTTTCTACCCTGGTGGTTACCCGGGGAATTTCCGGCAACGCTTCCCGCACTTCCGTTTGCACCGTTTGGGTCGTCACCTGGCGATCGCCGTCCAGCTTGACATAGATTTTGCCCTGGAGGGGATTGCCCTGGGTACCCACCACAGTGAACGTTTCTGTCACAGTCGGATTGGCCAAAATAGGGGGTTCTAACTCTTCCGCCACTCGCCGACCCCGTCGCAACAGCACCGCCTCAGGATTAGTGGCTAGTTGATCAATCCAGCCAAAGGCTCCGCCCGTGCCTCCTTCATTACTGTTACTGCTGTTATTTTCACTGGGGGGAGCAGACAAGGCCCCAGCAATTTTGGGGGGAGCAGACTGGAAAATGACGTTAAATTCGCCCCGGTCGAGGGTGGGAATAAAACCCTGGGGAATGAGGGGAATAATGGCCAAGCCCCCCATCAAACTGGCTAAGGCCAAGGCTACAATCCACCAACGGTGTCCCAAAGACCAAGCTAAAACCTGTTGGTAACGATCGCCGAGGAGATCCAAACCCCAACTGAACCAAGACTGGGGCCGGGGAGCTCGGGGCCGTAGCCATAGCACTGTCAACACTGGGGAAAGGGTGCGGGCCACCAGCAGGGAGACCATCACAGCGGCGGACACGGTGACGGCAAAGGGCAAGAAAAATTCCCCCAAAGTTCCCCCCAACAAGGCAATGGGTAAAAACACCACCACAATGGAGAAAGTAGTAGCAGATACGGTCAAGCCAATTTCTTCGGTGCCATTTTTGGCGGCCCGCTTGGGCGGTTCCCCCGCTTCAATGTGCCGAGCAATATTTTCCACATCGACAATAGCATCGTCCACCACAATGCCGATAATTAAAGCTAAGGCCAGCAGGGTTAGGGTTTCTAGGTTAAAGTCCAACGCCGCCATCACAATAAAAGTGCCTAGCAAAGAAAGGGGGATGGCGATCGCCGAAATCAAAGTGGCCCAGCCGCTACGGAGAAAGGGATAAATAATCAACACCGCCAAGACGATCGCCCCCAACAGGGCTTCAATGGTGGCCTGGGTTGCTTCCCGGATATAACCTGCTGTGGTTTCCGCTTCGATGAATTGTAACTGGGGCAAATCGGGGGACTGCGCCGCAATCAACTGTTCCACCCGGTCTACCACCTCCAGGGTATTGGCCTGGGCCGTTTTCACCACCTGCACCGCCAACACATCCTGGCCGTTATGACGAGTCAACGTGGGGGGATTGATGGTTTGTTGAGCCGATGCCTTGACCCCTGGCGATCGAAAGTTAGCATCCCCTAGTAAGTCCACCCGCAGTACCCCATCAATGTTCTGGAGCTTGGGTATTATTTCTTGCCGCAACGGCTCTGCCATTTCCTCTAGGGATAATGTCTCGGACGCCACAGCATAGGTCACCGCCACCGATTCGTTCAGGTTATAAGGAGAAACGGTAATTTCACTGCCCGCCGGTAGAGTTACCCCCTGTAAAGATTGCTCCACCGCCGTGGTGGCCTGTTCCAAGGATTGCCCCATTAAAAAAATCACCGATGCCACTGTTTGCCCTGGGTAGGTGGACGATTGCACATCCGCATCGGCAATGGTAATTAGTTTTTCCTCCAGGGGAATGGTCAACTTCTGCTCTGTTTGGGCTAAATCCAAGCCCGAACCACTGCTCTGGACGATCACCACCGGGAAGCTCACTTCCGGAAACAGGGCATATTTGAGGGAGCTAAAGGCCAATAGCCCCGCTACGGCGATCGCCAACCAAAAACCGATGGTGAAACGGGGATGGTCAATGGCCCAATGGGAAAGATTCCAGCGGGGAGCACGGGGGGACTGCATCGAGGGAATTCCTAAATTCTTTGGGGTGGGATTAGCTAAAAATGGATTGATCCGCACCTCGGCTAATCTAGCAGAACATGGCCCAGGGCAATTCCTCCTAGCGGTTGGGCCAGTTAAGACCCCTGGAAATCTGTTACTATCCCCAAAAGGTAAACTAGCCCCCCTTTTGAACCAGCTTTTTCGTAAACTTTCGTGATTTTTGAGCAAGGCATTGAAATTAACGCCAGTGCCACAGTGGTAGAACGGTGTTTCACTGATTTGGAGCTAATGCAACTCTGGCTCAACCCGGCCCTCCGTTGTGAACCCATCGGTCAATGGTCCACGGCGATCGGCGGCCGGAGTCGTTTTACCATCCAAATTCCCCTACTCAAGCCCAGCTTGAAAAGTGTAGTGGTGGAGCGATCGCCAGGGCTAGTGGTGTGGCAGTTTAAAGGATTTTTCCAAGGACAAGACCGTTGGGAATGTCGCCCCCTGGAGGAAGGTACCTATTTGCTAAACCGATTCGAGTTCACTGTACCGAATCCCATTGTGCAATGGGGCTTTCAAATGTTTGCGGCCCGCTGGACCAGTGCAGATATGCAAGCCCAACTGCGACGGTTAAAACAGGTGGCGGAAAGGGAATATATCAACAGTGGCCTACATAGTTAATTAACGGGCAGTTTCCCTACTAAAATCCTGGGCTAAGCTGGAAAAAAGAGCTAATGGCAATAAGCAGGAGGTTGGCAGTGAAAGTGGAAGGCCCTAGTCCCCAACAATTGACTACGGAAGAAGCCCAAGAATTAGCCTACTTACGTACCCTAATAGAACAGGCGGTGGCCAACGGTGTGGTCACCAAGGAAGAGGAATCCAACATTAGGGCTCGGGTACTACATTCCAAGCCCCGGTACGAGTTATTATCCCAGCAACTAGCCATGTACCGGGAACTAGTCACCAACAAAATTAATGCTGGTTTACTGGCAGGGGAAACTTTTACCGATCTTTGATTGGCAAGGTCTATTCAACGTTGCCCTAGCTTTTGCCAACTGCCAAGATTTTGCTGAACCAGCGGCGTGCCTAGGAGCCTGGGCAAATTCTTGGAAGCCATTTAAAAAGCCCCCTGGCTATCTAAGTTGGGGGCAAACTGGGGAACGGTCCCCCAGAATTGCGATCAATTTAGAGGGCAAACGAGAACGGCGTCAATGCTCTTAGTTGAAATCTAGAGAGGCCAGCGCCAATTAACAATTTCCGGCATATCCATACCGTGTTCGTAGGCGTAATTGGTGCAATCAATCTGCATATCCTTGAGCATCTCCTTGATGTGGGCTCCAGCCACCCGCAGTTGGGGCAGGCGATCAATAACGTCAATGGCCAAGCTGAAACGGTCAATTTGATTTTGAATCGCTAAATCCATGGGGGTGTTGATGTTGCCCTTTTCTTTGTAGCCCCGCACATGGAGGTTGCCATGGTTAGTGCGGCGATAGGTCAACCGATGAATTAACCAGGGATAGGCGTGGAAGTTAAAAATAATCGGTTTATTGGTGGTAAAGAGGGAGTCAAAATCTCGATCGCTCAGGCCATGGGGATGTTCAGATTCCGGTTGCAGCTTGAGCAAGTCAATCACACTGACAAAACGAATTCTTAGATCGGGGAAAAATTGCCGGAGCATGGCCGTGGCCGCCAGGGCTTCCTTAGTGGGAATATCCCCCGCCGCCGCCATCACCACATCCGGCTCCGTACCGGCATCATTACTGGCCCATTCCCAAATGTCTACTCCTTTGGTGCAGTTACGAATGGCCGCAGTCATATCTTGATATTGCAGGTGGGCTTGCTTATCACAAACAATGATGTTGATGTAGTTTTTGCTCTGTAAACAATGGTCTGCAACGGAAAGCAGGGAATTGACATCGGGGGGCAAATAAATCCGCACTACGTCGGGGCTTTTGTTGAGAATGACATCTAAAAAGCCTGGATCTTGGTGGGTAAAGCCGTTATGGTCTTGTCGCCACACAGTGGACGTCATCAGAATATTTAGGGAAGAAATATCCGCCCGCCAGTTGAGGTGTCGACAAATATCCAACCATTTGGCGTGTTGGTTGACCATGGAGGTGATCACATGGGCAAAGGATTCATAGGTGGCGAAAAAGCCATGGCGGCCGGTTAAAAGATAGGCTTCTAGCCAGCCTTCCAAGGTGTGCTCGCTCAACATTTCCATCACCCGACCGTCGGGACTGAGTTCCCCCCCGTCTTGGTCTTCTTCCAAATATTCAGCAATCCAGAATTTTTTGCTAACTTCGTAGACCGCATGGAGTTTATTAGAACTATTTTCGTCCGGGCCAAAGAGGCGGAAATTGGTCATGTTGTTGGCCATCACATCCCGCAGAAAAACTCCCAGGGGAGCAGTGTTAGGGGCTTCAATAGTGCCTGGCTTCTCCACATCGATGCCGTATTGACGAAAGTCGGGCATTTTCAGACCCCGCCGTAACAAACCACCATTCGCGTAGGGAGTGGACCCTAGACGTTTCTCCCCCTCCGGGGAGATCGCCTTAAATTCGGGCCTTAAAGTACCGTAGTCGTCGAACAATTCTTCCGGTTTATAACTCCGTAGCCAAGTTTCCAACTGTTGCAGATGGGCCGGATTCTCGTGCATGCCTCCCATGGGAACTTGGTGCGATCGCCAAAAACCTTCCATTTTATGGCCATCAACGTAGTCGGGGCCAGTCCAACCCTTGGGGGTACGCATCACAATCATGGGCCAGCGGGGACGAGTACCAATGCCACTACTACGGGCCTCAGTTTGAATTTGGTGAATTTCGGCCACGCAATGATCCAATGTAGCGGCCATGGCTTGGTGCATGGATTCAGGATCGGAACCTTCAACAAAATAGGGAGTATAGCCATAACCTTCAAACAAGGCCTTTAATTCTTCATGGCTAATGCGGGATAAAACGCTTGGGTTATTAATCTTGTAGCCGTTGAGATGGAGCACAGGCAGTACCGCTCCGTCCCGAACCGGATTAATGAATTTATTGCTATGCCAGGAGGTGGCCAGGGGCCCCGTTTCTGATTCCCCATCCCCCGCTAAACCCACCACAATTAGATTGGGATTATCAAAGGCGGCACCGTAGGCATGGGATAGACAGTAGCCTAATTCTCCCCCTTCATGGATCGATCCCGGGGTTTCGGGGGTGCAGTGACTGCCAATGCCACCGGGAAAGGAAAACTGCTTGAAAAAACACTTCATGCCGGCTTCATCTTCACTACACTCGGCAAAAAAGCGGGAATAACTCCCCTCTAGGTAGCAGGGGCCCAAAAAGCCTGGTGCACCGTGGCCAGGCCCCACCATGTAGAGCAGATCCTGGTCAAATTTCCTAATAATGCGATTGAGGTGGGTGTACAAAAAACTAATACCGGGACTAGATCCCCAGTGGCCCAACAGGCGATGTTTGATCTGTTCTGGTTGGAGGGGTTCCCGCAGCAGGGGATTATCCCGTAGATAAATCATGCCCACCGCCAAGTAGTTGGCTGCCCGCCAAAAACCGTGCAGTTGGTTCAGTTCTGTCGCCTCAAGGGGACTGCCACTTACGGTGGAGCGAGCCTGACCAAAGGGACTAAGGGAAAAGGGGGATGTGACCATGGAAAAACTCCCGGATTTGTACATTCCCCTACCAGAGTAGAACCCCCAAGTTATTTTGGCGTTAACCCAGGGAAGGACACTGCCCCAGCTCCACTGCATAGATTCCCCAGCTCTATTGCTCTTTGGAGGTGTCCCCGGGTCTGCCGGATGCTCCTAGTCCCTTAGCCCCTGATCTATGGGCGAGTTTTAGAACAAGTCCATATCCGTCACAGCCCCCACACTGCTGGAAGCAACGAGCTTGGCGTATTTACCCAAAATACCAGTGCGGTAACGGGGTTGGGGCGGGGTCCACTGGCCTCGACGTTGGGCTAATTCCTCTTCGCTGATGTTGAGTTGCAGTAACCTTTGTTGGGCATCAATGGTGATTTGATCGCCTTCTTGCACTAAGGCGATCGCCCCTCCCACGTAGGCTTCGGGGGCAACGTGACCCACTACTAAACCGTAGGTGCCGCCAGAAAAGCGGCCATCGGTGATTAGGCCAACGGAGTCTCCCAACCCAGCGCCAATGATGGCGGAAGTGGGGGCCAGCATTTCCCGCATACCAGGGCCACCTTTGGGCCCTTCGTAGCGTACTACTACCACATCTCCCGCTTGAATTTTGCCGGCCAAAATAGCTTCCAGGCAATCTTCTTCCGATTCAAATACCTTCGCGGGGCCAGTCATCACAGCCTTTTTGATACCGCTGATTTTAGCCACACTGCCTTCGGTGGCCAAGTTACCTTTGAGCACCGCCAAGTGACCCTCTTGATAAACGGGATTGTCCCAGGAATGGATTACGTCCTGGTCGGCAGGGGGGTGGTCGGGAATATCGGCTAAGACTTCAGCAATGGTTTGGCCGCTAATAGTGAGGGCATCACCGTGGAGAATGCCGTTGACCAATAACATTTTCATCACCTGGGGAATGCCACCGGCATCATGGAGATTGGTGGTGACGTATTTACCGGAGGGTTTTAGGTCACACAGTACAGGCACTTTATGACGAATGGTTTCAAAGTCGTCCAAGCTCAAAGGCACTCCAATGGTCTTGGCGATCGCCAGCAGATGGAGCACTGCATTGGTGGAACCGCCCACAGCCATAATCACCGCAATGGCATTTTCAAAAGCTTTCCGGGTGAGAATTTGACTAGGCAGAATTTGTTTTTTAATTGCTTCCACCAAAACCTTGGCGGACGCCTCGGTGCTGTCGGCTTTTTCTCCGTCCACTGCAGCCATGGTGGAAGAATAGGGCAAGCTCATCCCCATGGCTTCAAAGGCGGAGGACATGGTATTGGCGGTGTACATCCCCCCACAGGAACCGGCTCCAGGACAAGCATTCCGTTCGATGCCATAGAGAGTATCCTCATCAATTTTGCCGGCGCTGTACTGTCCCACCGCTTCAAAGGCACTGACAATAGTCAAATCTTCCCCGGCATAATGCCCCGGTTTGATGGTGCCGCCATAGACAAAGATGGAGGGAATATTGAGGCGAGCCATGGCAATCATTGCCCCCGGCATATTCTTATCACAGCCTCCGATCGCCAGCACCCCATCCATACGTTGGCCATTGCACACCGTTTCGATGGAATCGGCAATCACTTCCCGGGAAACTAGGGAATATTTCATCCCCTCCGTACCCATGGAAATACCGTCACTAATGGTGATGGTGCCAAACAATTGGGGCATGGCTCCTGCGGTGCGTAAGCCGGCCTCGGCCCGTAGAGCCAGATCATTGATGCCCATATTGCAGGGGGTAATGGTGCTGTACCCGTTGGCAATGCCCACAATGGGTTTAGTAAAGTCATCATCGCCAAAACCAACGGCCCGGAGCATGGCCCGGTTGGGACTGCGTTGGGTTCCCTGGGTAATTACCTGGCTTCTGGGATTGTTGGACATTGTTCTCTCCTGTCTCGTAGCGAATCTATGCTTCCATCCATTGTCGATGGTTTATTACCCTTTGCTCAAGCCTGGCCACAAAAAGTCAACTTTGGGGGATAGAACCTAGGTTTTGTGAAGAATAATTGCATGTGCGCATAGTTTTGGTTGTCGCACCCAGAAAATATGCGTATAATTTTCTTTATACTTCTACTTATGGTTTAACCATGCCTGCACTCAATGTTTATGTGACCGATGATTTAAAAAGTCGAATGGCAAAAGTAGACGCAAATTGGTCTGATATTTGCCGAAAAGCAATAGAGATAGAACTTTTACGGCGAGAAAATAAGGGAGCGTCCTCCCTGAACATTGAAGATATTAAAGAATGGATAACAGAAGATTTGGATCCCTTGAATGAGCATAGTAGTGTGGTTATCAAGCCTTATCTACATACCAAAGGAACATCAGTCAATCAGGTTAAAGTTTTGTCACAATTTTATGAAGAAATAGTCTCCGAGACACGAAATGTTTACTTAAATTCACTTAAGGGTAATTTTAAACTGCTTTTAGATGAAACTCATCAAGTTGATTTGCTATTTCCCGGTAGAGAATGGATATCTGGTACTTTGGGTTTAAAATTTAATCTCCAACTTAATATACCTAAAAAGCTAGAAGTAATTGACGAAATAATTGATGGAGAATTTTTAGAAAAAGATATTGTTATTCCTCTATTAGAACCTGGATCTACAGAAATGGTGATGAATCAAAACAAGCAATCAATCGAAATCGCCAAGTGTATTGATATTGATCCAGAAATCACCAACTATAAGCAAGAAAAATTTGAAGTTCCAGAATTGCCAAGTGAAATATATTCAATTTTCAGAAAAGCATGGAAAAATCTCTATGATCAACAATATTGTGATCCACCTAAACCTCTAACTGCAACTAAATTAAAACAATTATGGCAAGAATGGTATTACCCAGAAGCCTGGAATGACGCACAAGATTGGCTAGATAAATGGCAGAATCGCTATAAATCTAAAAAATATGTTTATGAATGGGAAAACATAGTCGCTTCCTTTATGTGTGTCCTCGATGGTAAAGAATTTGATCCTTCACATTCAGAACTACCTGAAGAATTAGATTCCTGGAATAGCTCTGATTTTTTATTCCTTTCCTTTATTGAATATATTTCAAAATTTATTTACGATGGAAAGCTTGTAGAACTAAGTCAAATTAATCCTGCGGAATTGTCAGCAGTATCAGTTGAAGAAAGAGATGAGTTACCCGAACAGCCTGGAATTTATTTTGTCCTAAACAAAGATGATGCAATTCAATATATTGGAATGTCAATCAACCTTCAAAAGCGTTGGTATTCTCATCACAGACAATCTGATTTTGATTTAATAGAAGATGGCAAAATTGCTTTCATAACTTCACTGCCCAGACATTATTTGCAGGAAATAGAATCAGTTTTGATCAAAAGCTTTATCCCTAAACTAAATATCAAGCTAAAACCAAAAGTTTAATGCCCATTGTAAATCAATCAATTACCACAACACCACCATGGCTCTCCTAGCAAGACTGATCGGCATAGTTCTCATTGGCACTGGAATTTACTTTCTTGGTAACAACATTATTTTCACCACCAACGTTTATCCCTACTTTTGGCGGGGCATTGCTGCCGATGGCTCAATTTTGGCCCTCATTGCCGGGGTGATGATGTTAGTCTTTTTGCCCGCTAGGGAAAAATCCTGGGGCTGGATACCGATTATCATCGGCGTGGTGCTGGTGTTTTTTAGCAGTCGAGCCATTCTCAACCCCACTAGTCTGTGGCAATTTCTGCTTTCCTTTGCTTCCATGGCCGTTGGCTATAAATTGGCTACCCAAGGCCGCCTGTAGAAACTAGGTCTTGTGGGAGAAGTCGAAAGCCATGGCCGCCCAGTATTGACCTGCCAAGTAATCAATGTATTCTCGGCATTTTCAACAAAATTCTCCTGATCGCCAATCAAAGGGGAAAACGCTTCATTTGTTGCACCGCAATGCGAGCATTCCGTTTTAGTCGGGGGGAAAGGTGGGGCACCTGGGGAATTTGCCAGAGTAAATCGACGGTGCGTCGAAAAAGCCGGACTAAATCCCCCTCATCTAAGCTGGTCTGACGACAGAGATTTTCCCACTCCATGCCCAAAGCCCACTGTTCCACCAAACCCATAAAATCCACTTCCAACCAGAGGGGAATGGCGATCGCCCGCTGATTTTGAGCTTTGATCAATTTGCGTCGCAGATCCCAGAGGTTAAGCCGTTGCAAATGATCCGCCACCGTCATGGCCTGCCAGAGAGCAAGGGAGGGTTGGGGATGTTTAAGACAAAACAACAGACCAAATAAATCATCACTGGGACGGAGGGCGGCCAACACCGCAGGGGAAGGTTTGAAGTCAGTCCAAGCATCGGAACGGGGAGTTTCCGTAATCAGAGCACTGGCAGCGGCGGCCAATTGTTCCGGCTCCAAATCGTTAAACTTACCGGAAATGAGGGCTAAACCCAGCCACAACTCATTTTCCCCCCGCAGGGTGGCGGCTACTTCCCCCAAAAGTGTGGGGGTGTATTCCTCCAGGGCTTCCATTTCCTGCAAAATGTCGATCAAGTCCAGGAATTCTTGCCAATAGTAGGACTGACGAGATTGCAAACGGTCATATTCCTGTTGTCGTTTGCTCAGGGTTTTACGCAATTCTTGCCGTTGGTGGAACTGCTCCAAAAGTTTGCCGGGATGTTTTTGGTTAGCCAGGGGATGCACTGCCAACAGTGTTTCCACATGGTCTACCCTGGCCTGTTGCTCCACCAATTCTGGGCTCGGGGCTAGGGGATAGGCTTGGGGATCCAATCCCTCGGCGATCGCCAATGTCTCCTCATCGCCTTTCACTGGTTTACCCGGAGCCAACAATTCTGCCGGGGGTGGAGTCAAATTCTGCCATTGGGCTGGGGACAGATTACCCATGGGCACTGCGTAAATATCCCCCACAGTGACGTGGTACCAACGGTTATCACTGGCTAGGCAACACCATTGGGGCAGATTATGGGCCGGGGCCAGGGGAGCAACAATGACCGCTAAACGAGGTTGATGGGTTTTGACGTGGCGACCTTTGAGATATAAAAGTTGACCCGGTGTCAGGGTTTTAAGTTGATCCTTTAACTGTTGCTTCCGTTCTTTTTCTGCCTGTTGCTCTAGGATTTTTAGTAATCTTTGTTCTTCCCGCAATCGCCCCCGGAATTTTTCGTAACTGCGTAGATCCTTTTCCCCAATACCCGCCAACTTAATATCCAATTGGGATAATTTTTTCACCGTTTCGGCGATCGCCACCTTGGTGGGTTCCAGGGCAAACTGGGCCAAGTATTCCGCAAAGCTCCGCTCCAGCAGACTTTTTACTTCTTCCAAATCATGTTTTTGCAACAGATTCAGCACCATGCCATAGGAAGGGGTAAACCAACTTTTTAATGGTTCCGCCTCCGCTAGGGCCAAGTAAGATGCCTCTTTCGCCCCTTCAAAGGGAGTTTGCACCGTAATCACATGGCCTTCAATATCCATCCC
>NZ_JADEWJ010000422.1:0-1788 GCF_015207725.1 Synechocystis sp. LEGE 06083 | reverse complement strand
ATGGCTGGGGGCTTGCAACGTAAACCCAAAGCCAAGGCTCCAGCCAAGGATAAAGATGCTGACGAAAAACAGACTGAAACCGAAATTGAACCGGGGACGGCAGCGGTTAAACAGGACTTACCAGCAACCAGTGAACCATCAGAGTTAGGAGAAGAGTCTATCCCGGTGAATGTCCCGTCTCCCATCACCGAAGAAGTTACCGAAGCTATAACCCAAGAGAATCCAGATATTTCCGAGGAAGTGGAAGGTGTCATAGAAACGGCGGAAACCGTAGTGGAGGAATTGAATGAAGTTGCTGAGACTGTGGCAGAAGAGGTGGTAGAAAAAGCCGAGGAAGCAGTGGAAAAAATTGTCGAAACATCTAATCAGGCGGAAGAAAAAACGGCTAAGTCTTCCGCTGATCAATCAGAGGAAGTTTTGCTGAAAAAACCGAAATCAAAACTCTTCCAGCGTTTGTTTGGTCGTAAAAAGCCCGCTAGCCCCCCTGCTAAAGCGGAGCAATCAACCCCAACGGTGGTGGAACAGACCCTAAACCCTGAATTTGAGAGCGCCAATGTTGAAAGCGATGACTGGGATGATGGGGAAGATTGGGGAGAAGATTTATCGTCAGTTAATTCCGATGGCGTGCCGGAAAATTCCGACGGGATTGCCGATGACAAGGAAGAAAATAATGAAACTGATGAAACTCAGGTAATTGCCGTGGTCGAAACGGTACAAATTGAGCAACAAATCACCCTAGTGGAGGTGCCCGATTTAGGAAATGTCGCTGAACAAGAACACCCTCTAGATGTGGTGGAGCACGATGATCACATGACCCAGGAGGAAGCAGAGGAAGAGACGGAAGATATTTCTCCCCTGACCTCTGAAGCAACGGCAGTGGTAATTGAGGAAACGGTGGAAGAAGTTCCCGATCCCGAAACTGAAAGTCAGCAGGGCCAGGAAGTGGGTGAATCTGAAGTTCCATCAGAACAAGTCCCTGAGGCGATCGCCGGTGAACTAGAAGATTTGCCGAAGCAACCGACTGATTCTTTAAATCCAGAAGATGGAGAAACCGCTAACGACGGGGATGATTCCACAGAAGAAAAACAGAATTGGGCGGATGGCTAAACAGGGAAGTGTTCAACAACCGCACAGAAAGGATATCTCCTATGCTAGGATCTTAAGGCTGAATTGCGGGATGTAGCGCAGCTTGGTAGCGCACTTCGTTCGGGACGAAGGGGCCGCAGGTTCGAATCCTGTCATCCCGATTCTTCTAAAACCTAATGTGGAAGCGCCTTGTAGCCGACGCATCAACCTTTTGATGACCTTAGCATATTGTCAATAAGGGGGGTGAGGTTGGCCACTTTTGGACGTCTGAGTGGTAGGAAGATGACTTACTATGCAACTCCCCATAGCGGCACGTCCGACGCTGAGCCGCGACCTAGATAGAAGCCTTGTCAAGGTAGAAAGTGATAAAGGCAGGCTGAGATTACGCTTTACCTATGGAGGCACACGCCATTACATAGCCGTTGGCTTGCCTGATTCTCGAGTCAATCGCATCGGGGCCCAGCAGAAATCGACTCAGATCGAACTGGATATTGCCTCCGGCAACTTTGATGAGACCCTCAAGAAGCACAAGCCACCCAAGCTGCCGCTAAAAAACGCGAGGCAACCACCGTGACTGGGAGTGTCAAGAAATTTGTGTAAAGGGGAAATTAGAAAAGAAAAGAATTAGGGTGTTCAATAGCAAAACAAGCAAGAGCCGCCTTCCAATGCTGGATGGGCATAGTCCATTTGCGGCAAATACGT
>NZ_JADEWJ010000067.1:0-15596 GCF_015207725.1 Synechocystis sp. LEGE 06083 | reverse complement strand
CTTTCCAACTCCTCAATTAAATGAACCCAGTCCACATCCACCAGAGCATTCTGACGCAATAGGCTCACCGTCACCTCAAGCCATTGGGTTGGATCTTGCTCATAAAGTTCGGAGAGAACTTCGCTAGGGGAAATGGGGAATTGCAGTTGAGATTCCATTGCTGAGAAACTAACAGTCCGGAATATTTGGTTCAGTCTACCTAAAGCCCTTAACTCTTACCAGTGGCAGGGGAATAATCGGCAATAACGGCAATGTATAACAGGTGCAAAAGTAAACCCCCCAGCCAGATGCCGGAAAGGGGCGTCAACCAAGACCAATCAGCCTTGTTCAAGTTATGGACAAACCATAGGCCAGAATTAATCGCTAAAAACACCGCCACATGGACAGCAAAATTCATACGATCGTCTAAACGGCGAAAGGCGGGATCGTTACGGTCGGGTTTACGGGGCCAACGGGGAGGCATAGATTACTAATCAGGGTCACAATTAATCACTAGCCCCAATTTTAACGGCAACGGTCTGAAATCCCCGCAGATCGGGGCGTAAAATTTTTGGGATCCCTCCTAGTTTTGAGTCAACTAATTGAGCAATCCAGATTGTTGCACCGTTTGCCAAGCGGGCCAGATTTTTCCTTGCATAAAGAGGGCGATCGCCTGGAGGCCATTGATTTCTGGATTATCTGGGGCCAGGGCTAGAGCAGGTTTTAGGGCTTGTTGTCCTTGGTATCCCTGCCAGTCATAGAGGTAAACAAAGGCTAAATAAGCATGGGCGTAGGGATTTTGGGGATCCAGTGTGACTAACGACTGCAAAGCGGCGATCGCCTCGGACGGATTTTCCTGCAATACCCGGGCCAAAACCTGGGCATAGGTGAGACTCAGGGCATCAACAGGATTTTGGCTCAAACGATAGGTCCAACTAGCATCCCCATGACGCAGATAATCGTGGCGTGGGTCGTATAAATTAATCCGGTCCACCTGGGCAAAAACCGGATCTAGCCCAGTAATACCCTGCCGTAAATTTTGTGCTAGATGGTACAGTTGACTGACAAAATCCAATGGTGGGGCAGGTGAAGCCGGAGCGTTGGCATCCAGGGTTAGGGTTATGTCTGGCAAAGACAGAGGTTGGGCCGTCATCGTGCTGGGGTCTAACCATTGCCCTTTTAAGCGGTAATTCCCTGGGGGTAGATCCGCTGGAGGCAACATAGCTGTCCTTTCAACAACTTCAACCCCTTGATCCTCAACCGAGGGAAGCAATTCCCCCAAACCGATGGCATGGTCATGGAACCAAACTTGATTAGGATCATTGATATTTTCCCAAGTGAGCAAAACAATTCCCTCACTCAGGCTATCGCCGTTGCCCTGCCAATGGTAGGTAATTGGTACAGGTTGACCGGGGGGAGCGCTGGCCGGCAAATCAACTTTGGTCAATTGGGGCAATTCAGTGTTGATGGGACTGGGTTTAACTTCTATCCTGGGTTGACGGCGGTGCCAGAGGCTCAACTCATCACCATCGGGCAAAGGCCAAGTTTGCACAGCGGTAAAATTATCGTTCTGGGCAATGGTTTCCCCCAACTGCACTTGTACGGGGTCAGCTAAATAGTTATCTCCGGTTTTGGTTATAAACCAGTCGAAATTTTGCTGATCCTGTTGAATAATTTCCCCGTTACGACTCAATTCCCGACCGTAGGCCCGAAAATTTTCTGCTGCGCCATAATAATTGAGCGTATTGGGGTTAACCGCCGGCGTATTGGGAATCACGCCCAAATTAATCCTTTGCTCCGGGGTGGTTGCTATGGCGGCGTTAATAACTTCCGTGTTGGGAGCAGGTAAAACGAAATCGGGACGAAATAATACCGATGGGTTTAGGGCTTGGACAATGCCATTACTACCGGGGATGGGAAATAAGTTACCAAGGGTGATCAAAATGGCGATCGCCAACGTGCCCCAACGCACCCACAGCCAACGACCACACCAACGGGTTAGACCAAAGGCGAGAAAAATAGCCACAATGGGCAGATAGGGCAAAATGTAGCGGTCATCTTTATTTTGAATAGCAGAACAAATTAGATAGGTACCGACGTAGTAATATCCCAGCCACAGCAACCCCGGTTTCGCTTCCCGCCAGCTAGGTATCTGCAACGAAGCAGGAAAACGATTGAGCAGGGATAGAATCACCCCCACCAAAGGCGGTATTAACCAGACCCAGGACAGGGCATTGGGTAAATCCTGCCAGTAGTAAGTCCAGGCAGCCAGGGTATTAATGGGGGGGTCCCCCTCCAAGTTGGCGGGAATAGCATTGGAATTTTGGGCGGTGCTAAACAGATAAATCCAGTTGGTGCGATACCAGGGATACCAGAGGGGAATGCTTGCTAGTAGACCCACTAGCAATTGGGCGAATCGTTGCCATTGTTTGGTCCCCAGAGTCCACAATCCCAAGCCCACCAGGGGAAAAAACAGATAGAAGATAATACTTTGTTTGGAGAGCAAACCTAGTCCCAATGACACTCCAGCGGCGATCGCCCAAAGCCATTGGGAACGGCGACCTTTGGCCTCTTTCCAATAGGTCAGACAGGTAAAGCTCAAGAGGGTAAAAGCTAGGAGTGGGCTGTCCAACAACACAATCAAACGACTATGGATTAAACGAGGAATCAAAACCATGATGGCCACTGCCCACAGGCCAATTTCCCGGCTGAAAAGCTTTTTCCCTAGGCCGTAGACAGAGAGAATTAAAATGCCACTCCAGAGCCAATTACTCAGTAAAGCCAGATCACTGCCTGGGCCACCCAGCCCCTGGAAAGGAGCATTGACCATGTAGGTCAAAGGGGGATATTTAGGGGAAAGCATCCAAAAACTCCGCCACCATTCCCCGCTCAAAAGGTTTGGCGATCGTAGGGCGTGCCAATATTCCAGGCCGTAGGATAGGTGATTACTTTGGTCCCAGGCCGGCACCGTCTGGTCCATGGCCAACCAGAGGCGATCGAGGCCGTTGCTGCCAAGCCACACCAGGGCCAACAGCAGGGGCACTCCCCAGGATTTAGATAAAATTTGCTTAACCATAGTAGGGGTTAGACGTAAGATGGATACCAACAGCCCATCGTTATGATTGGGCAGAGAGTCTTCCTGGCCTGACCCAAACGGTTAGGGTTAGGGGGGCTTACCATTCAGCATTAATCATTTTGGTAATCCTATGAGTGCAAACCTTGCCCAAGTCCACCAGGCCCTGGAAAATCGTACCGCCTTAAAGGTAATTAGCGGTTTAAATAACTTCGATAGCGCCAATGTTTTAGCTGTGGCCCAGTCCGCCCAGGCTGGGGGAGCGACTTTTGTGGACATTGCGGCCGATCGCCAATTGATCCAACAGGTACGCCACGCCATTGATTTGCCCATTTGTGTGTCGGCGGTGGAAGCGGAATTGTTAGCGGCAGCAGTGGCTGCCGGGGCTGACTTGGTGGAAATTGGTAACTTTGACAGTTTTTATGCCCAAGGCCGCCGTTTTGAAGGGCCAGAGGTGTTAGCCCTCACCAAAGCAACCCGTCAACTGTTGCCCCATACTTTGCTCTCTGTTACCGTGCCCCACATCTTGGCCTTGGATGAACAGGTGCAATTGGCCGAAGCCTTAGTGGCCGCTGGAGCCGACATTATCCAAACCGAAGGTGGCACCAGTGCCGAACCCCATCACCCCGGAGTTTTAGGGCTGATTGAAAAAGCTGCCCCCACTTTGGCCGCCGCCCATGCCATCAGTCGAGCCGTCACTGTCCCCGTACTCTGTGCCTCTGGTCTGTCCGATGTGACCGTTCCCATGGCGATCGCCGCTGGAGCCAGTGGAGTAGGGGTTGGTTCCGCCATTAACCAATTGAACGACCAAGTGGCTATGGTGGCTGCGGTTCGTCGCTTGGCCGATGCCTTAGTGCCCCAGCCTGTTCGGGTGGCGTAGTCATCAGTTTGAGTTCGACTAAATAGTTTAAAAACCTCTGGCACCCCAGTTGGGGAGGAACTAGATAGAAGTCCCCCAATATTGCCGGAGCTTTAGAGGGCAAACTGAAACTTGGAAAATAAAAACTGAGGGGAGCGTCGGAATAACCGTTGACTCCCCTTGGCGAGTGCATTGCAACTTTTCTTGCCTAACTAACCCCATGGGCCACCGCTGATTCCGCTTTGAATAGGGAAGCCATAATGTCCGCCGCCATCTGCGCTGGGGTTAAGCCAAGATCCACTGTCGATTGCTCCGGAGTGGCATGGTCCACCAGCATGTCGGGCACCCCTAGACGCTTCAAAGGTACGAGCACATTGTTATCCATCAAGGCCTCCGCCACCGCTGAGCCAAAGCCCCCCATCAAACAACCTTCTTCCATGGTTACCACTTTGCCAATGCGCTGGGCCAAGGGCAAAATTAGTTCCGTATCCATGGGTTTAACAAAGCGGGCATTAACCACCGTCGCTTCAATGCCATGTTCGTGGAGCAATTCTGCTGTTTGCAGAGCCGGATACACCATGGAGCCATAGCCCAGCAATAACACATCGTCCCCAGACCGGAGAATTTCCCCCTTGCCGATTTCCAGCGACTCCCAACCTTCCTCCATCAGGGGCACTCCAATACCATTACCCCGGGGATAACGCATGGCGATCGCCCCATCGGTGTAGTCAACACCCGTGACCAACATTTGCTGTAGCTCTGCCTCATCCTTAGGAGCCATGATCACCAAATTGGGGATGCAGCGGAGATAGGCAATGTCATACATCCCTTGGTGGGTAGGGCCATCGGCCCCCACAATGCCCGCCCGGTCTAGGCAGAAAAACACCGGTAATTTTTGGATGCAAACGTCGTGGATAATCTGGTCATAACCCCGCTGCAAAAAGGTGGAATAGATGGCTACCACCGGACGCATTCCTTCACAGGCCATGCCTGCGGCTAAAGTAACGGCATGTTGTTCGGCAATGCCCACATCCACATACTGTTTGGGGAGCTTGGCCTGGAGTTTATCCAACCCTGTCCCCGTCGCCATGGCCGCCGTGATACCGACAATGTGGGGATTTTCCTTAGCTAGGGTGGTTAACGTGTGGGCAAAAACCTTGGAATAACTGGGGGGTTTAGGCTTGCTGGAGGGGTAGGCCTTCCCAGTGGAAAGATTAAAGGGACTTTGGGCGTGGTAACCCACCTGGTCTTTTTCTGCCAGGTCATAGCCCTTACCTTTAGTGGTGGAAACATGGACAAATACCGGGCCTTGTACTTTTTCCGCTTGCTTAAATGTGTCGATTAATTCCTGCAAATTGTGACCATCAATGGGGCCAAAATATTTGAAGCCCAACTCTTCAATCACCGCCCCCACCTTGGGCACCACTAGCCGCTTCATTCCTTCCTTAACCCGTTCCATTTCTGGGGTGAGGGAATCGCCAAGGAAAGGCAAATGTTTAATTTGTTCCTCCAGATTGTCCGTTAGAAATTGCATCGGACTGCTGAGGCGCACCTTGTTTAAGTAACGGGAAATGGCTCCCACATTGGGGGAAATGGACATTTCGTTATCGTTGAGCACCACCATTAACTTGGTGTGGGGTAAATGCCCCGCATGGTTAATTGCTTCCAGGGCCATGCCTCCGGTCAAAGCGCCGTCGCCAATGATGGAAACTACCTTGAAGTCTTCCCCTTTGGCATCCCGGGCTAGGGCCATGCCCAAGCCAGCAGAAATACTAGTGGAAGCGTGGCCAGCACCAAAATGGTCAAAACGACTTTCGGAGCGTTTCAGGTAACCAGCCACCCCATCTTTCTGCCGCAGGGTGTGGAAATCGTGGTAACGTCCCGTCAACATTTTGTGGGGATAGGCTTGGTGTCCCACATCCCAAATCACCCGGTCTTTGTCCAAATCCAGAGTGGAGTAAAGCGCCACTGTCAGTTCCACCACTCCTAACCCTGGCCCCAAATGACCACCGCTGGTGGCCACAGTTTGCAAATGCTTTTCTCGGATCTGCCGGGAGACTTCCTCCAGCTCACGGATGGATAAACCCTTTAACTGGTTAGGGTGGGTCAGTTCGCTGATGTGCATGGTGGATTGGGACTAACGATGGCTAGATTGTGGAACTTTTTTCAGACTTCTCACACTTTAACCCATTGGGTGAAGGGAAGTTAGTGGTGAAAACTCCGGTCATGGCCTGGACAAAATATCCAATGAACCAATAATCAATCGCCATTGACAAGGTTGGGGAAAAGGGTAGCGAAGATGTCATAATTTTTAACAAAGATTACTAAAGATTTCCCCCCAGTTCCCTGCGGTAGTAGCCATGAGTGAGCGTCCCCCCGAAAAGACCCTGGCGGAGTTGGCATCCCCAAACCATGAATGCCGGGCCTGCGGCTATGTTTACATTCCCAGCCAAGGGGATCAAAAGACCAATATCTCTCCCGGTACTCCCTTTGAAGCCTTGCCTCTTAATTGGAAATGTCCAGTGTGTGGTGCCCCGCGCAACTACTTTATGAGCACGGGGGAAACCGATGCTCCCTCTGGTTTTGCCGAGAACCTTAACTACGGTTTTGGTTTTAACCGTATGAGCGGTGGCAAAAAGAATTTGCTGATTTTTGGTAGTCTTTTTGTCATTTTCCTATTTTTCCTGAGCCTTTACGGCATGGGATAAGGCTTAAATTTTCCCTCTGAGCCCTTGCTGTACTCCTTGATTATCTCTGTTCACAATGCCTTTTAAATTCCCCAGTTTGAAGTTTGAGCGACTGAAGCAACTTGCCCTAGTGGCGGTCATTGCCGTTTTCTGTGTGAGCTGTAGCCATGTGCCGGATTTGGTATTCAATCCCTGGCAAGAAATTGTTTTAGAAACGGATTCTACCTTTGCGGATATTGCCTTCACGGAGGATGCCAACCATGGCTGGTTGGTGGGCACCAAGGAAACCATTTTCGAGACCACCGATGGCGGTGACACCTGGGAGCAAAAGTTGATTGATCTGGGGGAAGAAAAGGCTAGTTTTTCCGCCGTTAGTTTCTCTGGCAATGAGGGGTGGATCACTGGCAAGCCTTCCATTCTGCTCCACACCACCGATGGTGGCCAAACCTGGGCCCGCATTCCCCTGAGCGAAAAATTGCCCGGCGCTCCCTATAGCATTATTGCCCTGGGGTCCCAAACGGCGGAAATGATTACGGATTTGGGGGCCATCTATAAAACCACCAATGGGGGCAAAAACTGGAAGGCTTTGGTGGAAGGGGCCGTAGGAGTAGCCCGCACCATTCAACGATCGCCTGATGGCCGTTATGTAGCGGTGTCAGCCCGGGGTAATTTTTATTCCACCTGGGCTCCTGGGCAAACGGAATGGACTCCCCATAACCGGAATTCTTCGCGACGCTTGCAGACCATGGGCTATGGCAAGGACGGTCAACTATGGTTGTTAGCCCGGGGGGGACAACTCCAGTTCAGCACCGATCCCGATGCGGAAGAATGGAGTGATGTGATTGCGCCCCAAGATAAGGGTAGTTGGGGTCTGCTCGACCTATCCTTCCGTACCCCCGAAGAAGTGTGGGTGGCGGGGGCTAGCGGTAACCTGTTGATGAGTCAGGACGGCGGACAAACCTGGGCTAAGGACACTGGGGTGGAGGATATTCCCGCCAATCTTTATCGGGTGGTGTTCCTCAGTCCGGAAAAAGGATTTGTGCTGGGACAGGACGGGATTTTGCTCAAATATAACCCCAGCGCCGAGGTGGCTATGGTTCCCTAGGCGGCTCACAAATAGTAGACTAGACTCTAATTGCTTTGCATTTGTCAGTCAATGTTGTTTTGAAAAATTGAAGGAGAACACAAAATGTCAGGGACTACCGGTGAGCGTCCATTTTCCGATATTGTCACCAGCATTCGCTATTGGGTGATCCACAGCATCACCATTCCGATGTTGTTCATTGCTGGTTGGTTGTTTGTCAGCACGGGCTTAGCCTACGATGCTTTCGGCACTCCCCGCCCCGATGAATATTTCACCCAGACCCGTCAAGAGTTGCCCATTCTCCAGGAACGCTACGACATTAATCAGGAAATTCAAGAGTTTAATCAATAAAACATTTAATTGTTCTTTTTTTAGTTGGTAATTAACAATGGCAACCCAAAATCCTAATCAACCGGTTACTTATCCCATTTTTACGGTGCGCTGGCTGGCGGTTCACACCCTGGCGGTGCCCTCTGTCTTCTTTGTCGGGGCGATCGCCGCGATGCAATTTATTCAACGCTAGGAGTTTTCCATGGACAGAAATTCAAACCCAAACCGCCAACCGGTGGAATTGAATCGTACTTCTTTATACCTGGGTCTATTGTTGGTGGCTGTGTTGGGGATTTTATTCTCCAGCTATTTCTTTAACTAAACTTTTTTAATACGCAATTTAGGAGGCATGGTATGTTCGCAGAAGGCAGAATCCCGTTGTGGGTGGTGGGTGTAGTGGCTGGTATTGGAGCCATTGGTGTCCTAGGTTTATTTTTCTACGGAGCCTATGCTGGTTTAGGTTCTTCCATGTAATCGAGGGCTAGCCGCCACACAATATCATGGTTTTTAAGGTGGGCTTGGCCCACTTTTTTTATGGCAATTTTTCCTCCCAAAATAGATAACAATGGCAATGCAACCCCAAACTTTGGTGATTAAAATTGGTACTTCCAGCCTAGCTCGCCCGGAAACGGGCCAGTTGGCCCTGTCCACCATTGCCGCTTTGGTGGAAACTTTATGCAAGTTAATCAACCAAGGTCATCGGGTGGTGCTAGTCTCCTCCGGGGCAGTGGGGGTGGGATGTAGTCGTTTGGGTTTGACGGAAAGACCGAAAAAAATGGCCTTCAAACAGGCGATCGCCGCAGTAGGCCAAGGCAGATTAATGCGGACCTATGATGACCTTTTTAGTAGCCTCCAGCAACCCATTGCCCAAATCTTGCTCACCAGGCGGGAATTAATTGAGCGCACCGCCTACGTCAACGCCTACAACACGTTCCAAGCTCTGTTTGAGTTGGGGGTAATTGCCATTGTCAATGAAAACGACACAGTGGCGATCGATGAACTGAAATTTGGTGATAATGATACCCTATCGGCTTTAGTAGCCAGCCTGGTGGAGGCGGATTGGTTATTTCTGCTCACCGACGTTGACCGCCTTTATTCCAGTGATCCCCGCTTAGATCCCCAAGCCTATCCCATTCCCCTGGTGAAAGCGACGGAATTGGCCCAACTGCAAGTCCGCACCGATAGCACTGGCTCTGCCTGGGGGACCGGCGGCATGGCCACCAAAATCACCGCCGCCCGCATTGCCACCGGGTCCGGGGTCCGTACCGTCATTACCCATGGCCAAAAACCTGAGCAAATTCTAGCCATCCTCCAGGGAGCTGATTTAGGTACCCAGTTTGAAGCCCAGCCCCGCTCCGACAATGCCCGCAAACGTTGGATCGCCTATGGTTTAGTGCCCACCGGGAAAATTTTTATTGATGCCGGGGCAGTACAGGCCCTCAAAGCAAGGGGCAAGTCCCTATTGGCGATCGGGGTCATTGCCATGGAAGGAGAATTTAGTGCCACCGATGCCGTGGTGATTTGTGATCCCCAGGGGCAGGAACTGGGAAGAGGGTTAATTAACTACAACTGCAACGAGCTAGAGAAAATCAAAGGACTCCACTCCGAGGCGATCGCCGCAGTGTTGGGTTACATAGGTCCAGAAACAGTGATCCATCGAGATAATTTGGTACTACAAGAAAATTAGAAGAGTATGAAGACAGACAAATGGTTTTACGAATTATTTCTATCTCAACCCGGCATGTTGGCGGAATTAATTCCCGGTATTGAAGCAAGCTGGCAGTTTGCCTACAGTGCACCGGTGATTAAAGAAAGGGAATTTCGCCTGGATGGATTGTTCAAACCCTTGTCCAATAATCCTCTGATACCATTAGTGTTTGCAGAAGCCCAAATGCAGACAGATTTTACCTTTTACGGGCGATATTTTGCTGAAATATTCCTTTACTTGGAGCAATATCAGGTAAAAAATACCCGGCGAGGACTGTTAATTTTACAAAATCGAGAGCAGAAACTTGGTCCAGATTTGCCTTATGAAGATTTGTTAGAACAGCGCATAGCCAAGCTATATCTCAGCGATCTACAGAATCAACAAGGGTTGCAATCTAATTTCGCCCTGCTACAACTGCTAGTGTTGGACCAAGAAGCAAGCGCAAACGTTGGTAAAAGAATTTTGCACGAAGCGGAGACAGAAGCTGAATTTCAACGCCGACTAACTTTGATCGAGGCTATACTGGCCAATAAATTTCCAGATTTGACCAAGGAAGCCATCATGCAAATATTAGACTTGAAGAAAACGGATATTACCCAGTCCCGCTTTTATCAAGAAATTATCCAAGAAGGACTCCAAGAAGGTCATGAGAAGGGTCGCCAAGAGGGTCGCCAGGAGGGTCGCCAGGAGGGTCGCCAGGAGGGTCGTCAAAATGAAGCCTTGATCCTAGTGTTGCGCCTATTAAACCGTCGTCTGGGTAGACTGCCAGTAGTTCAGGTGGAGCGAATTCAGAAACTATCGATCGCCGAGTTGGAAGATTTGGGGGAAGCATTGTTGGATTTTACGGAGACGGCCGACCTGGACGTGTATTTAGAAAAGTTGGGATAATGCTCAGAAACTGGTAGAGATCAACTAAAGTAATTGGTTGTTGAAATCCTGATATATTCGGGCATTGTGCCCATTGGACTGTGGAAGATAAAGTTTTGTAAATCAAGAAAAAGTATCTGGTTTTAACCCTTCCTAAGCAATTAGACTTAAGGAAGAACATGGTTCAGGTATGGAATTTTTTGGTCTAAAAACTGAAGTTTCTAGGAGTGCGATTTAAAAAGCCGTTATCCGACCCAGCTACCCTGGCAAATATTGCGAATTAGTCTCTAACGAGTCTCAAAAAGAACCGTATTTCGCAACTGACAAGCTTTAGGGGATTGCTTTGACCAGATTTAAAACAGTTTTTACTACCTCGAAAAAACCAGTTTCTGCCACTCGAAAATTCTGCCTTAAATTTGGGCGTTAAAACTATGTCCGCTTTTTTGCTCGGTTCTGAACCAGAGGGATTTTTACAGAAAGTGGCCGGAGTAATTCCGGGCTGGTTGTATGGTTTTGTGCAACGTAGCGATGATTCCATTGCCTTCACCTATATCAGCTCCCAAATTGAGGTTGTGCACGAAGTCTCTGCCACTGCCGTGTTGGCCGATGCCGAGATACTCCTGCGGCAGATCCATCCTGACGACTGGCTCCACTACCGCCAAACCCTGGCCTACAGCCGAGCTACCCTAGAACCATTATTTTTAGAATGGCGCATCATTACCCCTTCAGGGAAGCTTAAATATTTACGGACTAACTCTCAACCAGAAAGGTTGCCCAATCAAGATACCTTTTGGTACGGCATGGTCTTGGACATTACAGCAGAAAAGCAGAGCCAAGAAGAATTAATCCAATTAAATAATGATCTCCAAGAAAGCGAACAAAGATTTCGTCTAGCCTTTGAAAATGCTAACGTTGGTGTGTGTTTGGTAAATCTTGAAGGCAACTTAATCAAGGTAAACCAAAAAATGGCGGATATATTTGGCTACACTCCGGAGCAAATGCAATCCATGAATGTCAATGATTTGACAGTTCCGGAAGACAAAAGTTTGAGTACAAAGGTAATGAATGAAGCCATTCACCAACATGTGAATTTTGCTACTTTTAAAAAACGCTATATTCATAGTCAGGGACATATCATTTATGGGGAAGTTTGCACTTCTTTGGTGCGGGATATAAATTGCCAGCCATTATATTTTATTTCCCATGTTCAGGATATTAGTCAACGCATTGAAGATGAGAAAAAAATAACTCAATCTAGGGACGAAATCCAAAAAAATAATCAGCAATTGGAAGAGAGGGTCAAACTTAGAACGATAGAAGTTTATGAACAACAACAACTCCTACAACTTTATTTTGACCAGTCTATTATTGGCATGGCCATAGTATCCGTTGATAAATTTTGCTGTAATGTGAATCAAAAATTTTCGGAAATAGTGGGCTATTCCCCTGAAGAGTTGCGGATCAAAACCTGGGCAGAAATTACTCATCCCGATGACATAGAGTTGGACCTAGGTAATTATCAACGTGTATTAGACGGAGAAATAGATGGTTACCAAATTGATAAGCGCTACATCCATAAAAATGGCCATGCTGTTTACGCTAATCTCGGGGTCCAGGCTCATCGTCGTCCCGATGGTAGTTTGAACTTTTGCGTGGTGATGATCCAAGACATTGGCGATCGTAAGGCTATGGAAAACAGCATCTCTTTGGCTTTGCAGCGGGAAAAGGAGCTAAATGAACTGCGTTCTCAATTCATTACTTCCATCTCTCATCAGTTTCGTACCCCTTTAACAACCATTGCCTGTGCCGCTTCAATTATGGAAAAGTTCCAGGGAAAAATTACCAGGGAAAAACAAGGTCAATATCTACATTCAATTCTCAAAAGCGTTAAATACATTGATGAGTTAATCAATGACATCACCACAATTAACCTTAATACCGAAGAAGTAGAGCCTATGGTGATCGATGGAGACTTAATTGATTTTTGTCACGAGTTAATTGATAAAATTGAATATCTCTATGCACCATACAAAATCAATTTTCATCCTGACTTAGCCATAGGCTCAAATACAGAATGTGAGCAAGTAATAGTGAGATTTGATCCTGTATTACTAGCGCCAATTTTAAATCATTTACTGACTAACGGGATTAAGTATTCCCCCACCAATTTCACCATTGATTTTCATCTGCGAGAATCTCCCCAGGAAATAATTTTTGATGTTTTAGATTATGGTATCGGCATCCCGAAAACAGATTTGGAAAAAATTTTCGAGCCATTTCAGCGGGGTTCCAACGTGGGGCATATTGCCGGCATTGGCATTGGTTTGACGATCGCCAGAAAATTGGTAACCTTCTATGGGGGTAAAATCGAGATCCAAAGTGAGCTAGGGGAGGGCACCAGGGTGTCTTTATCCATTCCTAAATGGCCCTTTACCAATATCCCATGGGACTCTCCAGCCTGACGGTTGTAGAAAAACTATTAATCTTTTCGGAAATAATGCTGATCATTGCCATACTTTGTCTGGGGTTGTTAGTGTCCCAGGGGGTAGCTAGTTTAATTTTGCTCAGTCGTTTGGCCAAAGGAGCGCGGCGGCGATCGCCATTGACACCAGTATTTCTACCCGAAGACGGGGTTCGCAATGTCTCGGTAGTGGTGCCTACGTTGAATGAGGCAGCCCGGGTAACTCCGTGTTTAGTGGGTTTGGCACAACAGGGGCCACCGTTAAGGGAAATTTTAGTGGTGGATAGTCGTTCCACCGATGGCACCCAGGCGGTGGTGCAAGCTAGGCAAAAAGATAATCCCCGTTTGCAACTGCTCACCGATGATCCTTTGCCGGATAACTGGGTAGGGCGACCCTGGGCCTTGAATTATGGTTTTAGGCAGAGTGATGCCGCTAGCGAGTGGATTTTGGGCATTGATGCCGATACCCAACCCCAACCGGGGCTAGTAGCCAGCGTGGTGCAAGCGGCGCAAGAAGAAGGATATGACATACTTTCCCTGTCGCCCCAATTTATTTTGCAATCCCCTGGGGAATGGTGGCTGCAACCGGCTTTGCTGATGACTTTGCTCTATCGCTTTGAGTCCGCTGGGGTGAGGCAACAGGCGCCGGAAACGGTGATGGCCAATGGTCAATGTTTTCTCTGTCGGCGATCAGTGCTGGAGGCCTTGCAGGGTTATGAACTGGCGGCCCGCTCCTTTTGTGATGATGTGACCTTAGCTAGGGCGGCGGCCCAACGGGGTTATCGGGTGGGCTTTTTAGATGGCGCTAACCTAATCCGGGTGAGAATGTATGAAGGGATTGGGGAAACCTGGCGGGAATGGGGGCGATCGCTGGATCTCAAAGATGCCACGGTGCCGGCTCGGTTATGGGCAGAGGTAATTTTTCTGCTATTAGTGCAGGGTTTGCCCATTTTGCTTTTTTCACTGTTGTTGATGCTCTGGGGAGAAGACTTTGATTTTTTAACCCTCCGCTTGGCGATCGCCGTCAATGGCTTTTTACTCCTAATCCGTTGGGCTATGCTATGGGCAATTTATCCTTCCTATTACCGACCGTCGGGACAGGGGGCCTGGAGTTATTGGCTTTCTCCCCTGGCGGATCCGTTGGCAGTGGCCCGAATTATCATTTCCGCTTCCCAAACCCCCAAACAATGGCGGGGAAGGGTTTACCCCGGTGCGTCCTAGGATGGCTCAACTTCATCGGGGAAAATTAGCATTGCCGAAAACTTTGCCAACCCATGTAAACGTTTTGCTCCAATTAAAAATCATCTTCTGATTCCCCGTTGTACTGGCCAAATTAATTAATTGCTAATTTTATGGATGCCACTGCCCCCATTCTCCAAGCCCTAGAAAAATTAATTGTCGTAGTGGCCCAACTGCGATCGCCAGAGGGGGGATGCCCCTGGGATTTGGCCCAAACCCAACAAAGTTTAATTCCCTACGTGGTGGAAGAAGCCTATGAAGTAGTTCACGCTCTACAAGGCCAAGACCAAACGGCGATCGCCGAAGAGTTGGGGGATTTACTGCTCCAGGTGGTGCTCCAAGCCCAAGTTGCGCAAGATTTAGGCCACTTCAATTTGCAACAGGTGGCAGAAGGCATTACCGCAAAGCTTATCCGTCGTCATCCCCATGTCTTTGCCGAGGTAACAGTTAGTAATGCCGAGGAAGTGAAAGCCAATTGGCAGGCAATTAAAGCAGAGGAAAAGGGTTTAAGCTCCGACCAAGCAGAACTTTTAAGCTCCAAACTGGAACGCTATAATAGTACATTGCCCCCTCTGATGGCCAGTAGTAAAATTTCCCAGAAAGCGGCGGCGGTGGGCTTTGAATGGCCAGATATTGAAGGTGTCTGGGCTAAATTTAACGAAGAATTAACCGAGTTTAAACAGGCTTTGGCCACGACAGACAAAGAACATCAACAGGCAGAATTGGGAGATTTACTATTCACCCTCATTAACCTGGCCCGTTGGTACAAGTTGGACGCTTCCCTCGCCCTCCACGGCACTAATCAAAGATTTATTCAACGGCTGCAACTAATGGAAAAATTTGCCGATCGCCCGTTGGATCAATACAATCTGGAGGAATTGGAAACCCTATGGCAGAGGGCTAAAAAACAACTCAGCCAATAAATTTACCCATTGATCTGAGTTAAATTTTTCTAGTTCATTTCTAAGCAGATCGTTGTCGTTAATCTCTTCCAGTTCCAAAATTGCCCCGTTATCATCCCCTATCCCTGGCGATCGCCTGGTACGGTGAAAGTTCAGTGGCGAGCAATGGAGGAAAATTGGGGCATGAACATCACCAAAACAGACCTAGCCTGGGCGGTAGAACAGGGTTATTTGTCGGCAGTGCAAGCCGAACAATTATGGCAAGCCTGGACAGAACATAAAGGCCTCCTTGCCATGGAAGAAGAAAGGGAAAACAGTGATTCCCCACCGTTGCAATTCGACTTTGCCAACGTCGCTTTTTACTTTGGCGCCCTGATTGTAATTGTGGCCATGGTTTTCCTCGGTAC
>NZ_JADEWJ010000421.1:0-1817 GCF_015207725.1 Synechocystis sp. LEGE 06083 | reverse complement strand
ATTTAACGGTGAAGGATGGGGTAAAGGCATTAATCTAACAATTTTTTGACTACTTTTGCCCGCTCCTGTGTTGGCTTTGATCAACACATCTAAGGAAGATTCATAGCGATCGCCACCCCGGAAAAATTCATCCAACTGTCCCTTAGCGCCATAGGGGGCGAACCATTTAAAAGCTTCCGTTCCCAGGGTAATAATTTGTTTGCCCTGCCAATGGAACACCAATAACTGCTCCACAAAAGGACGAAACCGCTCCTTCACCTTAACGGAATAGGCCTTATTCTCCGGGGGTTTGTAGGGCACTGTATTGGTAAGCAAAATCCTTTGGCAAACAGTTTGCAGATCGTCTTGACCTTTGGGTGTCCGACCCTGCCAAGCTTCAAAAAAGCCCTTCCTCACTAAGCGCCCCGCCGCTCCGATCAAGGGTTGTCCTTGGCGTACCTCATCCGCTCCCAGATCTCGACCAAAAAAACAAAGCTGACTGCCCAGATTCCCTCCGAACAAAATCGGCTCTAGGGCATCCTTGCTGGCCTGCTGGTAAATGGGAGAATCCAAGGGAAAAGGCTCCCGTTCTGCTTCTTGGCGAATACTACGGATCAGGGTTTGAAGCTCTGACATGGAAAAACTGAATAACTGATTGGCAAAAGAATTGGCAAAGGAAACTAGGGCACCCAGGGCCCAATTTAGGGAGAAATGTCCCAGGGCCACAGACAGCTAAATGTTAAAGACTGTTGCAGAAGCGTGCGTCTCCGCTAATGCCATGGTAGTTTTTATAGGGATCCCAAGTCCCTCGGTTGGATACTTTTCAGTTATTTTTTTAGTTAACAGCATTGCTCAAGGAGGAAAAAGGACAGTGTCAGCGACCCCGGTAGATCTTCCCCAGCCCCAAGAAGCCATCAGTGATTACGTGGCGGAATTGCAACTGCACATGACTCTCCAGGCCCGTAACCTGGTGCCTACCCTAACCCAAACCCCCGGGCCATGCCATAGCCTCGTGCATGAAAGCCAAGCCATGGTGGAAAAAATTATCTCCCGCCAGCGTCGATAGAGAATTTGCTTCGTACTTCCTGATATTCTCTGCAGCAGAGTCAAGCCAAGAAGTTTTCATTTCGTCCTGAATAATGGTTTCCCCGATCGCCTACCAATGGTTGTCGACGATGGTGGTATAATCCTGACTTTGCTGCATCAAAAATGGTGCGTCACAAAAAAGCCCAAACCTAGAAGTGGAAGGTAGCAATGCCTGTGTGGTTAGACCAAGGTCAGACCTGCAGCAATCTGCTCCCCCATGGTTCGCGGTTCTGAACTTTATTGGAAGCCCATGATCAAAAATCGTTTTCCCTGGCTAAAAGTTGGCGCCCTTGCCACCAGCGCTGCCCTGTTAAGCACCACCCCGGCCTTAGCCGACCAGCCAGAAACCTTTGCCAGCGTTGACTATTTTCAGGGTAGGCAGTCAGTTCCTATCGAAGTGGAAATGCCAACGGGGGGATTTGGCAACATTGGTTCCCCTATTTACCAAGGGGCTTGCCCTGCTACCTTTGAACCCATTGTGCAGCGCATTGTGGGGGCCAAGGCCATGCCCAACTGGGGGGTGTTGGTGGAACGATTGGACGATCGCCGGATGCTATATAGCCATAACGAAAATAAGTTCTTTATTCCCGCTTCCAACGCGAAGATTTTCACCACAGCGGCGGCTCTACAACGGTTAGGTCCCAACGCCACAGTGCGTTCCCAGCCCCTGCGGAACTGGGTAATGACCACCAATAAACGCTCCAACAACAGCTATGCAGAACTGTTGCTCAACACCGTGGGCGGGCCAGGGG
>NZ_JADEWJ010000420.1:0-1819 GCF_015207725.1 Synechocystis sp. LEGE 06083 | reverse complement strand
GATGGGCTGCAACTTTTAGGGCTTGGTGTTTTAAAAGAAAAAAGTGAAGTTTTCCAATCAAACCAAAAAGGTGCAGTTTGGCGATGGTTTAATTTACCTTTTGGTCAAAGTGTTTTATGTAAAGTTCGATCTGGGTTTATAGTTGACGAGTCTTCGCCAAAAAATGGTAGTGCTTCTTTAGTTGAAAGTGAGTGTGAAGTTAAAAGATCAGGAGAGCTTTTTCCTAACTCTTTTAAAGAATGTCCCAAGAGTTTAGATGAAATGACGGAGGATGCTATAAAATCCAATTTTGATCCCGAGTTGATAGGGAAGCATGTGTTAGAAATTTCTAGTAGGGAATTAGGTATTGAGTTGGTGGTAGGATATGTTGCTATAATAGCTAAAGCTAAAAGGGCACGTGAAAGACGGTTCAATAGGGCATAATGTTATAAAAATTAATTTAGTATGCAGTCGTCAATATAAGGGGCGATGCAAATAGTGACTTAGCTACTTGTCTTTTTTAAATATCAGAAGGGGTGTCCATTGTCTGACAAAACTGCTTATTTTATTTTTAAATGGGTTTTATAACATGTGCCCATACCTGCTGGATCTCTATTCATATTTTCCGGGCAGTTGGTTCCTTAGGAGGCTTGCGGGTATTCGAGATATCTAACTGGAAGCGAAGGACAGCGGTAGCTGACCATTCTCAGCTTAAATGTGCGCTGATAAGGAGTGAAATGGCGCATTAGGATCACTTAAAATGACTCAGCTTCATAAAGATAATCACTACGTACCGCAGCTTTATCTAAAGCAGTGGTCGACAAATGGGAAGATTTCTACCTATCGGCTGCTTGTTCAACACGAAAACATTCCTCTTTGGAAGGAGCATTCTCTTCGGGGAATAGCTTTCCATCAGCATCTTTACACTTACTTGATGGACCAAGAAGAGACAGATGAGTTTGAGCGCTGGCTGGATCAAGAGCTTGAAGCTCCCGCGGAAGAGGCGATCAGGCGAGCGGTCAATAATGAGCGGATGTCGCCAGAGCACTGGAAAAACTTGATTCGCTTCGCTGTTGCCCAAGATGTGCGAACACCAGCAAACTTGAAGTCGTTTCTTGCTCGACAAGAAAAGTCGCTACAAATATTAATGAATGAGATCGTTGAGGACTCGGTCAGAAAGCTTGAAGAGGCCGCTGAAGTAGGCGTCAGACTTCCGCCCCACAAAGCTGATTTATCTAATAATTTTCCTCTAAAGGTAACGGTGAATCGGACTCCAGATGGCAACGGTGAGGTAGAAACCAAAATTGTATTAGGAAGAAAGCTGTGGCTATGGAGTGTTCGGCATCTCTTGACAAACACCATTGATAAAATCATTCATCAGCATTGGACCGTCGTGCAAGCACCTGCAGGAATGTCGTGGCCGACGACGGACAGCCCTGTTATTAAGCTTAATTATTATAGCTCTGAGAAGTATGACTTTGGTGGTGGTTGGGCAGTCCCCAAAGGCGACATATTTCTGCCTCTTGGGCCCAAGCATCTTCTACATCACTCTGTGGGTCAAAGAAGTTGGCCAAGAGGAACTGTGCTGGACAGGCCTACAGCATTACTTATTCGTAAAATCATTATTGAGCACGCTGACCGCTACATTTTCGATAAAGAAAGAAGTGATGTGCACCATATTCGTCCGAGAGTTGTTAGTTCGGAGATGTACAAAAAGGAGCAGAATGTTTGGCAAAACTGGCATCGGGAACAAAGTAAAGCCGAATTAAACTTGTAAAGACTAATGATAACTGTGAATAAAGACTCGTTAGCTCGTGCTGAAGAGACGATGTTTATTCAC
>NZ_JADEWJ010000066.1:0-15636 GCF_015207725.1 Synechocystis sp. LEGE 06083 | reverse complement strand
GGGTTGTATTCATTGTTATGCTGAAACAATAACAAAACGATTTCCTGATAATTTTCCAGATGGATTTAATTTGACCTTACATAATTCTCGTCTATTAGAACCTATCCGATGGAAGCAGCCAAGCCGAGTTTTTGTTAATTCAATGAGTGATCTGTTCCATGAAAAAGTTCCAACACAATTTATCAAAAAAGTTTTCTATACAATTGAAAAAACTCCTTGGCATATATACCAAGTTTTAACAAAGCGGCATCAACGGATTCATGAAATATCTAGATCTGTGAATTTTCCTAAAAATTTATGGTTAGGTGTGTCAGTTGAAACTCAGGATTATGTTCATCGGATTGATTTTCTTCGAGATAGTCCAGCCAACGTAAAGTTTATTTCTTGCGAGCCGTTATTAGGATCATTAAAACTAAATTTAAGTAATATTAATTGGGTGATCGTCGGAGGTGAGTCAGGTCAAAATTACCGTCCTATTAAAACAGATTGGGTTAGAAGTATTCGTGATCAATGCCTTGAATCGGGAACAGCATTTTTTTTCAAACAAGTCGGAGGTAGGACTCCAAAATCAGGAGGGGCTTTATTAGATGGTAGGATCTGGAATGAAATTCCAAAAACTTGGGAAAATCATCTTAATTACTGGGAGGCCTTAAAGGTAAAATCAATAAGAGACAAAGCAAAATTGGAACTTATTGCTTAATGAGAAAGCAAATAGTTAAGTGATCAGCAAATTGCCCCTTTACTTTGCGACGTTTTTTTCCTGGTTTAACTTTAACATTAATTTTTCCTTGCTCTTCTAAATTATTCAACACGTCCACATAATTACTTCTAATATAGGGTTTGTCTATATTATGTTTCTCAAATAGTTCTTTCATTGTTATGATTTTTCCTGAAAAATCATTAAGTAACATTTCCTGCAAATCATTTAAAGGTCGGGAAAGTTCAAATAATAATGGATATTTTTCTGAAGCAGGAGAATACTCAAAGGAGGGAACCCCTTCATTTACAATTGAGCTTTCCTTTGCCATAATATTCTTCATAATAGAATATCCTTTCGGATGTTTACTAACAAAAATCAAATGATGACTCGTTCTAGAGCCACTTTGATTTTTAAACCGAAATGGTAAAACATACTTGCCGCCCATATCTTTCAATGCATTGCAGATCGCTTCAACAATCATTGTTTCGCGTTCACTTGGTTTCAATTGAGTTAATTTTTCTCGTATTGAATCTGCTCTTACCTCACCAAAAAGTGCATCTAAATGGTGTTTTACTGCATTATTTGGTAGCCCCATATTTATACGATTATAATTGAAGAAGAAAATACAATCAGATCCCCAGTCTTTCACTACAGAATTAATAAGCTTTAAAGATAGTCCTTTATATCCATAGGGATCAACGAAAAATAAAGTAGGGACAAGTTTATTTTTTTCAAATTGTTTTACTATATCTTCACCAACTACTTCATTGGTAACTTGAGGTTGGTATTTTAAGTTTTGGATGTTTTCTAAAGATTGGATTGCTTCTTCTAGTGATTTTGTATTGTCGCCGTCTAAATCATTGAATAGTGTTACTAATGTCTGTGCAATCTCCGGATCTTGTATTGCCTTCTCTAAAACTTTAATTGGTGTTGATTTTGAGCCATCTTTATAACGACCAGGTCCAGCAAATAAATCTATATAAGCAATTCTAGGATTTTGAGGCGACTTCTTTCTTACAGTAGGAAGGACGACTTTAGCCCATACTTCAAAATATTTCTTGACTATAGTTGCCTTGACTAATGATTGTTCTCTTTGTTCGTCAAAAAAATCTTTGCTCATTGCGGATTTGGTATTTGTTGGTGAAAACTGACTTTAGCTTAGTAAGTCTTTAGCAACTAAGGTTTGTGATAACGTACTTCAAACCAACCTTTAAAAGCCCCAAACGCTTGGCGGGAAGCGATCGCCTGGGTGATAATTAGATCACAATTACGTAAGGTGTAAAATTATCTGGATATTATACCCTACCCGACCTCTAGTGATCGCTATTTTGTCATCCAGGTCAATCCTCAAATTCAAAATCCCTCCTTGCAGTTCTTGAATTTGGTATTTTGAGTCGTTACATTGGAATGCTTTGCCAATATTGCCAGGCGGCATAGCTGAGGGTCACAACCCCCGTTAAAATTGCCGCTTCATCTGCTTCAAAGCGGGGATGGTGCAAAGGATGATTCACCTGGCGATCGCCAAAACCGGTTCCTAAACGAAACATGGCTCCGGGGGCGTGTTCTAGGTACAAAGCAAAATCCTCTGCCCCCAGGGATGGTTCAGGAATGAGTTGTAGAGCTTCCTCTCCCCAGGCATCCCGCACCGCATTTTCCAACAGCTTATTTAACTGAGCATCATTTTGTACTGAAGGCACCCCCCGGCGGTAATTGACTTCATATTTCGCCCCATAGGTCTGACAAACGCTAGCCACAATACCTTCGATCCATTCGGGTAATTGGGCATGGGTTTCGGGATGGAGCGATCGCACTGTGCCGGCCATGCGGACTTGGTCAGCAATCACATTGGGTGCCCGGCCGCCACTAATTTGCCCCAGGGAAAGCACCATCGGTCGGAGGGGATTTTGGGTACGACTGATGGCTTGTTGCAAAGCAGTAATTACTTGGGCCGCAATCCAAATGGCGTCGATCGCCTCGTGGGGCCTAGCGCCATGGCCCGATTCCCCTTGGATGAAGATTTCTAAATCATCCGCCGCCGCCGTCAATGCACCATAGCGAATGCCCACCTGCTGAGCCGGAATGGAAGGAAAAACATGAACCCCCAAAATATGGTTCACCCCTTTCATTGCCCCATCTTGGATCATCCAACTGGCCCCCTGGGCAATTTCCTCCGCCGGTTGAAACAAAAAGCGCACATCCCCCGGTAACTTAACGCTCATTTGGGACAACACCATGGCCGTGCCCAAACCCAAAGTGGTGTGGATATCGTGGCCACAGGCGTGCATCACCCCCGGATGGCGGGACGCAAAGGCCAGACCCACCATTTCCTGGATAGGTAACGCATCCATATCGGTGCGGATGGCCAACAGTCGGGAATCTTCCCCTTTGCCAGACAATTGCCCCACCACTCCCGTTTTACCGATCGCCTCTTCGACGTGGAGACCACAGGAGGACAGCACCCCCGCCACATAGGCCGCCGTTTGATATTCTTGACCGCTCAACTCTGGATGGGCATGGAGATGGCGACGAATTTCCACCAGCCGGGGCAGTAGGGTTTGGGCTAAATTCTTTAGCTCCGCCAAGGCAGAATCGGTTTGTTGGGGGGCAGAGGATAGCAAAGTGGCAACGGGAAAATGTTAATGGTGCCTTTTAGTGTAGAACACACCATTGGGGGAAGTTAACCGGGCTAGCTGTGACCCATGGAGTTCCTGGCCGCAGTGAGTAGATAAATGGGATTAAGGGGATCAAAACGGGTCAGTTCAGCAAATTTAACACTCTGGCTAATTTGCACCTGTTGCACTTTCACCTGCCATTGTTGTTGCTTAAACCAACCCAGGGCCAAACTCAAATGCTCCAAACTGGCGATCGCCATCACCACCAAACCATCCTGTTGTAGGCGTTCCCCACAGGCCTGCAAAATAGGCATTAGTTGCCCCCCATTGCCGCCAATGAAGATCCGGTCTGGGGTAGGTAAATTTATAAGAACGTCCGGGGCAGGGCCGGAAATCAATGCGACGTTTTGGACTTGAAATCGTTGACAGTTTTGCTCGATTAACTCTTGGCCAGCGCTGGTTTTTTCGATGGCAAAAATTTTTCCCTGGGGACAAAGCCGAGCAGATTCGATCGCCACGGACCCCGTACCAGCCCCAATATCCCAAATAATTTGTCGGGGTTGTAGAGCCAAAGCGGCCAGAATTTGCACCCGGATCGCCTGCTTGGTAATCATGCCGGGGCGGTCTTTAAAGCTAGCAAAATAATGATCCGCAATGCCAAAAATGGGTAATTGCTTGGGATCAATGGCGGCATTTTCCGGTTTTTGCTTAACCAATACCACCACATTGAGGGAGGCAAAATTCCCTGCGGTGAGGGGAGCTAAAGATGACAGATCAAATGGTTGGATACGTTCATTTTCCGCCCCCAAATTTTCACAAACCCAAGCTTGGTAGGTGGTGGTTAACCCCAGGGATAGACACAAATTGGCGATCGCCCCTGGATGATTTTGCCCGTCCGTGAGAATGGCCAATTTTTCTGCCCCTTTCTGCAAAGCTTGTTTGAGCAAATCGTTGACTCGGCCGTGGGCACTGATGATGGTGGCATCCTGCCAAGGCATTTTTAAGCAGTTAAAGGCTAGTTGAATGGAACTCACATGGGGATGAAATTTTAATTGCTCCGCAGAAAATTTTTCTAGTAACAACCGTCCCAGGCCAAAGTAAAGGGGATCACCGGAAGCTAAAACGACAATAGTTTCCCCTGACCCTAAAGTCTGGTGAATTCGCTTAATTTTATTTAAATCCGCTGAAAAATCCTTGATTACTAAGCTTTTTTCGCCATACTGGGGAAAGTAACCCAAATGGCGATCGCCACCGGCCAACATTTTGGCTTTAGCAATTAATGCCAGCACTGACCGAGTTAACCCTTCAGCACCATCCAGGCCAATGCCCACCACATGGATCATCTAACTAAAGCTCCAGCTCATTTGGGGGACTAGGGGGCTTCTCAAACCGTAGCGGTTAATTCTTCTTGGCGGGAAGCCCGTAGCTGGCCACAGGCCGCATCCGCTTGTACACCCCGGGAATAACGAACACTGACTGCAATGCGATGGTCACTCAAAACCTGGGCAAATTGATTAATTTGGGCTTCCGTGGGGCGCTGATAATCCACCTCGGAGATGGGATTGTAGGGAATTAAATTGACATGGGTTTGGAAACCCCGCAACTTTTGGGCCAATTCTTCGGCATGGACTGGTTGGTCATTAACCCCCGCCAGCAGAACATACTCAAACGTCACCCGCCGCCCCGTGGTTTCCACATAGGCCCGGCAGTCTGCCAACAATTGCTCCAGGGGATAGTGCCGGGCACTGGGAATTAACGATTGGCGCAAAGTTTGATTGGGGGCATGGAGGCTAACCGCAAACGTCACCTGCAAATGGCGATCGGCTAGTTGGCGAATTTTCCCTGGCAAACCCACAGTGGAAATGGTCAACGCCCGCTGGCCAATACCCACCACTTGATTGAGGCATTCCACCGCCTTCACCACCTCGGGCAAATTTAACAACGGTTCTCCCATGCCCATAAAAACCACATTACTCACCCGTTCTTGAAATTCCTCCTGCACCGTCAACACCTGGTCCACAATTTCATAACTCTGCAAGTTACGGATGAAACCCCCCTTACCCGTGGCACAGAAATTACAATCCATGGCACAGCCCACCTGGGAGGAAACACACACCGTCAGACGCTTACTGCTGGGAATGCCCACCGTTTCAATGATCAAACCATCGGCCAAACGGAGCAGATATTTCCTGGTGTGGTCCGGGGCCACCGCACAGTGGTCAATCACCGATCGCCCGATGGGATAATCGCTGTTTTTCTCCCGCCAAGCCTTGGGCAAATCCGTCATGGTGTTGAGGGAACGGGCCCCTTTTTGGTACAGCCATTGGTGAATTTGCTTACCCCGATAGGCCGGTTGGCCTGTGGTTTGCACCCAGGCGGTTAACTCCGGCAGGGAAAGGGAAAGTAGGGGGACAGGGGAAGGGGCCATGGCAGTAATCGAAAAGAAGCATCCATCGCCAGTGTAAGTCAGATTTCCCGGCCACCACAAAAAAATCCTGGCCGATTGTTGACAGAAAAATCTTTCTTTGGCATATTGGTAAAAGTCTGAAATTTGCGGGTATAGCTCAGTGGTAGAGCGCAACCTTGCCAAGGTTGATGTCGCGCGTTCGAATCGCGTTACCCGCTTAGCTAAAAATCACCCCACGCTGTGGAGCAGAAAAGAACATGGCAATGGTGGGTTTTACCTGGCAGTTTCTTAAACAGAAATTATTTTTCTGGTTGCATAAGAGTCAGGAGAACGACCATTCCCACAAGGATTTGGTGCCCTTGCCGGACACCTTAGAAGCGGAATTGCTCCAATCCATTAACTCCCTTGCTACCCCCAGCGCCTACACCGAAGCTATCCATGCCGCCCTGGAAGATAGCCTCAAGGCCTGGCAAAAGAACCTAGAGGCCCCCAATAGCCTGGTGATTTTGGCCAATCCAGTGGAGCCGATCACCAAGATTTTGCAGGACAGTCTCCAGGGCTGGGAAAATGATTTAGAGGTGACGGTGGTTAAGCCCCTGGGGGATTTTCGTCGCCCCCCCGATCCTTTGACCATAACGGGGCAATTGCGACGGGCCCTCGAAGCCCAGGGTGGCATTGAGTTTGACGGCCAGGGAGTGGAACTAAGCCAAGATGTGGCGTGTTTGGAACAGCGCACCACCGTGGTGGTAATTCCTTCCCTAGAACAATGCTTTTTGCGTTGCATTAGCGGTTGGGACGGCATTGGTTTTTTGCGGGAAATTACTGTCCATAACCCCCAGTACTTTTGGCTGATTGGTTGTAACTCCTGGGCCTGGGACTTCCTGGATTTTGTCGGCCAGATCAGTGCCTATTTCGATGATGTACGTCCTCTGCCAACCTTAACGGGGGAAATGCTCCACAGTTGGTTAGCCCCCCTCACAGAACAATGGGGCACCACCACCACCAACGAAGACCTTGCCGACCCGGCTAGTGCTGATCCAGCGTCGTCAGATGACCAGGAAGAAGTCGAAGTTTATTGGCAAAGCCTAGCGGACTGCTCCCAGGGGGTTAGTTCCATTGCAGCTAAACTTTGGTTGCGGAGTCTGCGCATAGAAAAGCAAGTGATGGAAACAGAAGACCCAGCCCAATTGGTGCTCAATACCAAAGAAAACGAGGACCAAATCTCTCCTTTGTCCCAAGTTAACCCTGCCCAACCGAGCTTACCGTCCCTTACCAACCTAGACTTGTATTTGCTCCATTCCTTGATGATCCACGGCCGCATTAGTCCTGGGCACCTAGCTCTGAGCTTAGGGGAACCGGAAAGTCAAATCCAGGCTAGGGTGCAATGGCTGCTGCGGGAAGATATTCTGGAGCGTCGTTGGGGAGATTTAATTATTTGTCCCACCTACTATCAACAACTGCAAAGTGAATTGGCCAATAATAATTTCTTTGTGGGGGGAAGATGATGCTAAATGTAACAGTTTTGCCAGATTTTTTTGATCTGAATGGGAATGCCATCGCCCATTATTTGCCGGTAGTTTATCTGAATGATCAGTGGACATTTTGGCTCCAGGATCTGCCCTCCCTGCCCTTAGCCCAGATGACTGCCCCGGACGAAATTCCCGAAAGCCTGTTGACGGATTTGACCATCCGCAAAATTATTCGAGCCGTAATTACTGTGGCGATCGCCTATGGCATGATGGCGGTGATCCAAAAGGTGACCAACTGGATTTCGGAGCGGGTTCCCCGGCGCTTTCGGCTGTTGGTAAAACAATCCTTGCCGTTTTGCAAAGCGCTAATTTTACTGGTTACCATTTCCTATTTATTAAACCTATTTTTTAATTTATCAGAAGGTAATTTATTGGCCTTGACTGGAACCATTGCGGTGGCTCTGGGTTTTGCCTTTAAAGATTACATTAGCTCCATTATTGCCGGGGTGGTGGCCCTGTTTGAAGCCCCTTATCGGGTAGGCGATCGGATTCAAATTGGCGATCATTACGGCGAAGTGACGGGCTATGGACTGCGGGGTATTTGTCTACAGACCCCGGATGACAATAATGTCACCATTCCCCATAACAAAACTTGGACAGAACCCATTTCCAATGCCAATGGGGGCAACCTCGAAGCCCAGGTGGCCACTAGCTTTTACTTTGACCACAGCGTTGACGTGGAACAGGTTATCCGCATTTTGTACCAGGCCGCTTACAGCAGTCGCTACACCCAACTCAGCATTCCCATTGTGGTGGTGATGAAAGAACACATCTGGGGCACCGAATTTAAGCTCCGTTCCTATCCCATGGATGCCCGGGATGAATTTGCCTACCAAACCGATTTAATCCGTCGGGCTAAACGGGCCTTTGGCCAACAGGGTTTGCCCTATCCCAAACTAAAGCTGGGGCAGAACGAGTTAGACCCTGAATAGATAGGCTTTCAGCCTAGATTGCTAGCATAAACAGTGGAAGAAAGTACTCCTTAGAAAATCAACGTTGATCAAAATTTAGTTGTCTGAGCAGAAATGGCCAGGCGGCCTGGTTACTGCCCGGCTCACTGGCACTGACTTCAAAGGTTTTACCCCCGGCTTCTGCCAATTGCAAGCTATCCACGCATAACTTGGCGATCGCCCAGCGACTAACTTGCCCCCGTAGATTATCCCCCTGGGCAAATTGCAACATTTCTGGATTTTTCGACTCTGTTAAAGCACAGGGTCGAATGATGGTGTAGGTCAGGCCACTGCCCCGGATGGCCTCTTCCCCCCGTAACTTCCAGGTCAAAATTCCCCCCAATTGGTCATTGAGGCGCACCGCAGGGGGTTCTTCCGCTAAATTTAACCCTGGACGACCGGGACGGGTGACCCCCGCCGAACTGACGTGGATGAACTGGGGCGTGAGGGGATTGGCATAGGTTTTAATCGACTCAATTTCTAAACCAAATATGCCTGGAGAAAAGCTGGGGTTTAGGCCACCGTCATACTCAAATTTGCTATGCATCAACTGCAAAGCGGACACCTGGGAGGGATTAAATGGGCCCTTTTCTGGCACGGTCTTCGCCCGAAAGACGGGAATTAATTGCTGGAAGGGAATGCAGACCGTTTGGGGACGATTGTTGAACGTATCAAAGGAGTAACAGTAGCTCAGTCCATCCCATTCATTCTGACTGCGGACAATGAATTTGTAGCGTTTGCCGTCCCCCTGGATGCGGAGTTGGATACCCTCAGCGTGGGAAAGATCCAAAGCTGGCTCAAAATTTGGCGATCGCACCGAAGCAAAGCCCCCATTATTGATGGTGGAAACTTCCCCGGTGAATAAAGCCCGATCGCCGGTCAGTCGCCATTGGCTAGCGCTGACTCCCCCCATCACCCCATCATCAACGGAATACCAGGCCAATCGGGGAGAATTGGTCTGACGAAAATCCATTAAGGTGCTTTCCTTGGGTTGTATATGGCCTTGGACCACCGCCAGTAAATTTTTAATGCCTTCATACTCCACCTGTTCCGGCACATCCACCACTTCCGGCAGGTAAAACTTGAGCCCCTGGTAATACTTTTCCCGTTGGGGAGTGTCTCCTTCCACCGGCTGAACCTTGGTGCCACTACAACAAATCACCGCCGTCACTCTCGCCATTAATGCCGGAGTCAGACTTTCAGCAATAGTTAAATCACCGCCAAAAAATTCCAGGCGATCGGGTAGCTGACCCCCAAACCAAGCTTGGAAAAGTTTTTGGGCCCTGGGTAAATCCCGCACTAATACGCGCACATCTTGGCCCCCGTCAACGAGCAACCTAACTACCCGTTTGCCCACGCCGCCGGTGGCTCCCACAACTAAAATCACAGTATTTTTACCTTGGTTGACAGCATTGTTTCTAATCTAATCTTCCCTGGGTCTCTGCGCTAGGCAAGTTTTACTCGAACAAATAAACTAAGGGAGTGTTGGAAAAGCCATTCTGACCCCTAATTATTGCCAGACCGACAAATCCACCCCATCTACAAAAGTGCCATCGCCGCTTCCATCTCCATGGGCCGACCCAGGAAATACCCTTGGGCATTATTTACCCGGATGCGTAGCAAAGAATCCAATTCTTCTAGAGTTTCAACTCCCTCAGCGATCACTTTAACGGCGGTTTCATCGGCAAAGCTGACCAGGGCTTTGGCTAAAGCACGGAGTTTGCAGTCGGTATCAATATGCCGAACTAGATAAATATCGAGCTTGATCAAATCAGGGTGCATTTGAAGGATGTGACGAAAACTGGAATAGCCAGCACCAGCGTCATCAACGGCCAAACGTAAGCCCTTACTGCGCAATGGTTCCAGCATCGATAACACCCTCGGGTAGTCAGATATGGCGGTATGCTCAGTCACTTCAAGAACAATCCGATCAAGTGGCACATCTTCAAGCACCCGGGCGATCGCCCCATTGGCAATATTATCTGGAGATACGTTGAGGGAAATATAGATGTGTTGGGGCAGATGGTGGAGTGCAACGATGGCTTTTTTGATGACAGCCATTTCAAGCTCTTCCCCCAGACCAACTTCCTCCGCCTCAGCAAACCAAATATCTGGACTACGCATTGGCAAATGGGAAAAGCGAGTTAAACTCTCAAATCCCACAATCCGGTCGTCTTCAAAGTTAAAAATGGGTTGGTAAACAATTTTATAGGCTGAAGTGTCCAGGACGAATCTAACCCTCTCGAACTTTTCTTTACAAGCTATTTCACTGATAATCCGTCTTTCGATTTGCCTTGATGCAAAATCAGCAAAGGTACGCATCATTAACAAATCTCGTTTGTCTAGGGAATAGTTGGGTTTAGAGCTAAAGCAACAGAAGGTGCCATAGATCTGTCCACTGCTAAACCGGATGGGCACACTTATATGGGCTCTAACTGGCAGGGCTTTTGTGACTGGAAAATCCATGGCTGCTGGGATCAGCCAGGCATCTGGAATGACCTCGGGCAGGCTCCCGTTAACAATCTGCTGACAATAGCTTTCTTCCAGGGGATTAGAATCTCCAACCCTGATTGGTGGATTTTCTGAAATAGCATCTACGTATCGGAAATATCTTTTGCCGAAAGCAAATTCAGAAATGAAGGCAACCTCCATCCTGAGATGGGAGCGAATAGCGCGCAACGCATCGTACACTAAATCGACATCATCGTCATTGCTAGGCAATTTTTCTGAACTGATAGCCATAAGAGCCTCTGGAGTGGAGGGACGCCCTGCCGCTAATTCTTCAGAAGCTGAGTCTATTGGGGAACTCATTCGCCACTCCTAATAAAAGAAATATCTTGTTAGATTTTCTTGGACAGTTGTTAGGCTTCCGGTAACTGATATAAAAAGGAAGTGCGCATACTTTGCTGCTTGCTAGGAGCAAGGTTTTTACGGGGGCAAAACAGACTGGGTATTTGGCAGCCGAACCGAACATAAGTCATCTGAATCGGTTGCAACCTAACATAATTCATATAATAGCCTTTAATAGCCTTACACTGGCCCCGTTGTTCAATACATAGAAACGCAGGAGAAATCTTTAAGGTACCACAGTCTGTGTACTAAATTGAGTAAGGTGATTTAACCAATAAACCAATAACAAGAGGACAATGCAAATTACCCTAGGGCAGCCTATGGAGGAAACACCTTGTTTATCTGGACACACTTGATTCGTTTTCCAGCGTCAACAAGTCAATTACCTTTTCTGCACCAGTCGGTCTAACCTTTCCTGCACCGCCAACTTGATCAAAGAACGCAGTAAAAAGAGACTAAATAACCCCGCCAAGCCAAAGCCAATCACGGCAAAGCGGGCATACACAGTGGACAACAGCACCGTCGCTGACAGCAGGGTAAACCCCGTTAAACAGGCAAAAATTAGACTTTTCAGAGCCAAATGGATTTTTCGCAACAGGCGATCGCCTTCCGGGGAGCGGGTGGCAAACTGGAGCTCGCCCCGTTCTAATTTGGCGGTTAATTCCTGGAGAAATTGTTGGTTACGGGATGGTCTGTTCAATTGGTCGAGGGCAAATTGTTTAACCTGTTGCACCAGTGCCATGGCCAGGGAACGTTTGGGTTGGGCAACGGTGACGCTTTGGATGAAGGGCTGACTGGCGGCGATTAAATTATAGCGGGGGTCCAAGGCCCGGGCGATGCCATCTAGGGTCGAGATGGATTTTAAAATAAAGGTCATTTGGGGCGGTAAGCGGAAGGGTTGTTGTTGGAACATGGCATAGACCTCTTCCCCCACTTGGTCAAAGGCTTTAATATCAATCGGTTTGTCCCGAAAGTTATCGAGCAAAAAGTTAATAATTCTTTTGACGGGACTGAGATCCCCTTTGGGTTCCACTAAGCCCATATAAATTAAGGCTTCCAACACTTGATTAGCATCCTTTTTCAGTACAGCAAAAAAGGTTTGTATCATTTGATCTTTGGCAATGATTTTCACCTCCGCCATGGTGCCAAAATCATAAAAAATCAAGTCTCCTTGGCTATCCACCGCCATGTTACCCGGATGGGGATCGGACTGGAAAAAACCGTCAATTAGTAGTTGTTTTAAATAGGCACAAATGCCTGTTTGAATGACTAAATCTAAATCAATACCAGCGGTTTCTAAGGCTTGGCGATCGTCCACTTTAATGCCTGGTAAATATTCCAGGGTTAAAACCATGCGAGTAGTATATTGCCAATAAATTTCTGGCACTCTGACCCGGGGATAATCGGCAAAATTTTGACGGAATCTCTCTGCGTTTTTTCCTTCGTGGATGTAATCAATTTCTAAAAACAGTAGGGAGAAAAATTCTTGATAAATGGCTTCCACTTCATATTTTTGAGCCAGGTTTCGGAATCCAGGCAACCATCTTTTAGCTAGCCGTAATGTTTGATGTAGAAGCTCAAAATCTAGATTTAATAAACTGTCCAACCCCGGTCTTTGTACCTTCACCACCACCGCTTCCCCCGTGGGTAATACGGCCCTATGTACCTGGCCTAAACTGGCCGATGCCAGGGGAGTAACCTCAAATTGTTGAAACATTTCATCGATCGCCCCGTGCAATTCCTCTTCAATCACGGCGATCGCCTGGCGGGAATCAAAGGGAGGCACCCGGTCTTGGAGTTGGGTAAAGGCCTGGATATATTCAGCAGGAATAATGTCGGCCCTGGTGGAAAGGGACTGACCAATTTTGATAAAAGTGGGGCCCAAATAAAGTAATTGTTGCACCAACCATTGGGCCCGACGATAGCGCCGTTGGGCAGACTGGGGAGCCGTGAGTCGGTCCCACCACAAAAAGAACACAAAGGAAAGAAAAACTCTAGTGACCGCCAGTTGTCTGCGCCAGGGCTTACGGGACAAGCCCGACCAACTGAGGGGCCGATCCGCCACCGGTTGCGAAATGACCATCATCAACGGAGGAAAAATTATTCAGTCGCCCCAGACTCCGGAATCATTAAGGTAAAAGTTATTATACTCTGGCCTGGCTGGCTGGAGGGCTTTCCCACAACGCTGATCTTACCATTGAGTTGTTCGATTAAAGTGCGGACAATGGTTAACCCCAACCCCACTCCGGCGATCGCCGAATCAATGGCCCATTGCTCCCGATAAAAGGGATCAAATAAATGTTGGATATTTTGGGCATCTATGGCCACCGTATGGTTGCTAAAAGTGCATTTAACCTTTTTTTTTAATTCCATTGCAGTGTGATCGCATTGTTCTACGGTGACAACAATAGGACTGTCAGCCACAGCAAATTTTTGTGCATTAGCTAACAGTTCCTGGAAAATTTGCCGCAAATATTTATCGTCGGCGGCCACGGAATTAATTTCATAGTCGTAATGGAGTTCTATTTTGTGATTATCTTTGTTCAAGGGAGTGGCGTCTTCAATCATCTCCTTTAGTAAGGAAATCACCTCTAAGTTTTGTATTTCTAACTGGTTACCCTCTTGCTTGAGTTGTTTTAATTGTAAAATTTTGCTGTTAATATCATTAAGTTTATGCCACGCTTGATCGATGATTTCTAGCCTTTGCTCTAGCTTTTCTGGAGTGGGGGGAGTGGCTCGTAAAGTTGCAACTACCATGCGGATGGTGGCCAGGGGATTGCGGGTCTGGTCACTCATGATGGTAATGATATTATTAATTAATTTCTCATTCCATTGTTTTTGTTGCTCTAATTGCCGATGACTGGCTTCATACCAGATTTTTAAAATCGGGCTTTCTTCAAAAAAATTACGGGAGGAATGGGGCGTGCTGATGGGGTCAAATTCAGCAAGATTGACAGAAGATAAATCCTGCAGCAATTCATTGTTCGGCAACTCAATTCCTGATAATAATTGGTTAATCACCCCTAAATCATCCTGAAGCTTTTGTAAAGGAAATTGCCGCTTTTTTTGAACCGATTTTCCCTTAACTGGGCAACTATGCGCCGTTAGAATTAGCCCATTTTCCCGTCCTTGGAAAAACGTTTTAACCCCCTCTATCCTGGGGCAAGGTAAATGAAAAAGTTCTTGCCACAATGGCCATTCTTCTGTGGTTAAAGTTGATCCTTGACCGTTGGCGATCGCCTCCAGAGTATGGGGAGGGCAATCCTGCCAAAAATCTTCACTGGGCCAACGGCCATGTTTGCCGGCCAAGGACCAAAACCAAGGCTGGGCCTGCCCCACTATCCATACCACCACCTCCGACTGTAGGGCCAGAGCTAACTTATGAGCCAGCAAAACAGGCACCGGCTCGTTCCCTGGAGGAAGACAAACGAGATCAATGAGGGACTTGCCAAGGGAAGCAAAGTGGTTTGCCATTCGTACAATCAACAAATTGGGTAACTTTCGCGCACCAGCTAACTCCCCAGGATATGGGTAAAAATCCGCTTCTGACCCCAGTATAATTCCCTAAATGTGAGGAGCAATATGGTATGTTGAGGGGCAACGGCAATAGGTCAAGGTAGGGAAAATCGGTGTCCACACCAAAGATTTTGGCAGTAGTTAACGGCAAGGGCGGCGTTGGCAAAACCACAACCGCAGTTAACTTGGCCGCAATTTTAGCGGAAAAGAGATCAGTACTTTTGGTAGATGCGGACCCCCAGGGCTCTGCCAGTTGGTGGGTGGAACGCAGTGGTGACAAGATGGGTTTCCATCTCAGCCAAGAAAATAATCCCCAGGCATTGAAAAATTTACCCCAGGTAGGCGACTACCAAATTATCGTGGTGGACACGCCCCCGGCCCTCCGCTCTGAAGCCTTGAGGACGGTCATTGGGCTAGCTGATTACCTAGTGTTGCCCACACCCCCAGCTCCCATGGATTTGACGGCGTTGATCGACACAGTAAAAACCGCTGTTAATCCCCTACGGGTGGCCCATCGGGTGCTGTTGACTAAGGTGGACTCCCGCAGTCTGAATGAAACCCTGGAAGCCCAGAATACCCTCTTGGAACTGGGTATTCCTGCTTACCACGCCTTTGTGCGGAGTTATAAAGCCCATGAGCGGTCTGTGTTGGATGGTATGGCCATTACCCAATGGAAGGGCAAACATGCTAAGGAGGCCCAATCGGATTATCGACGGGTGGCAGACGAACTTTTGCGAGAATTACTCTAGGCCTGGGGCCCCGTTAATCAACATTGGCCCAGTTTATTTCCTTAGCCCAAACCCATAGTTTGATCATTAATTTTTGTATTTCTAGATTTTCCCTTTGCCATGGCCAGAAAAAGCTTATCGGATCTGCTCAAACAAGAAGTTAAAGCCCAATCCCAACCGGAGGTAAAGGCTGAGATTTCCCCTGCGCCCGAGCCCACTCCAGAGGGGCCTGTCCCTGAACCTACAGCGGATCTAGCCCAGCTCAAAGCCCAGTTAGATAATATTAAGGCAGCACTGCAAGCGGAAAAAAGCCAAGGGGAAAAACTTAAGGAGCAGTTACAACA